>NZ_JBMLRC010000069.1:0-15699 GCF_049241225.1 Emticicia sp. | reverse complement strand
TAACAATATACGAAGCTATATTAGGCAAAGAATTTTCCTTGATTCAGTTTGATTGAATAAACTTGTGTGAGCCATCGCAATTGGGAGGTCTTTTTGATAAACCACACACACAGTCATTAAAACCTTTACCATTCAAAATTCGCTGTGTGTAGCTTTCTATTCTTGATTCACGAGACTTTGACTGTTTCGCTCCCGAAAAATAAATAATATAGGCACGTTGTCTGCCGGGTGTTAGTGCTTCAAAAGCTGCTTTAAAAACATGGTCAGATTCAAATTTTTGAAGTAATTCATCTGGTAAAACCAATTCGGCTGGGGTAACGGCTTCAACTTTTAAACCTGCTTTTTCAACCTCAATAGCTTCATAGATATACGCTTTCAATGTTTGGGTCAAGCCCAAAATACTTTGAGTATCGGTAAATGAAACAATACGCCCCGACTGTGTGTGTTCGCCGGGCTTTTTTAAAATAGATTCCGAATCGTACAATAAAGCCCCTTTAAGAAAACTCATAAAACAGTAATCTTTAAAACCACCGAGCAATATTACGTTGGCATTATTGAAAGTATAGCAAGGTTGCCCCCATTTCAATTCTTCAGTCAGGCCACACTCCAGTACAATCGCTCGCAATTTTTTCAATTCTTCCTGCCATTTGGTACTTTTTTCTAAGAATTCATCAACTTTCGGGTTCATACAATTGATTTATTTTAATTTATTGACAGTTTCTTCTAATCTATCGTGAGCCATATTTAGGCCATAGGCAAAAGGCAATTTTAATTGCTCAGCTCGGTGCTTTTCTGACCTATAAATTATCTGCATTGTGAGTTTGCTGGTATCAGGACTGAGTTCTTCGAACTCCAAAAACTCCAACTGAACACCTATTGGCATATTTTCTATTTCAAATGTCCGGATGATTCGCTGACTCGGCGAAAATTCATGAATAGTACCATTGGCCTTAAACATCACCTTGCCCTTGTGCGAGGTTTCAATCTCAAAACTACCATGATTCCTGTTTTCAAGTTTTATCACCTTTGTTCCCATCCATTGCTCTATAAGTTCGGGTTCGGTGTATGCCTTAAACAGTAACTCCAAAGGCAAATCAAACTCCCTCGTAATGAACAAATCTTGCTTACCATCTTCGGCTTTGATTTTTGTTTTCTGCTCCATAAAGCTATTCTTTGTTTTTGTATGCCTGCATGATGGCCTCCAATTTATTGAATCTATCATCCCACATTTTGCGGAATTGCTCAACAAAATCTGCTACTTCTTCCATTTTATTGGCATTGACATGGTAGTAAATTTCTCGACCATTCTGCTCTTGTTTGAGTAACTCACACTCGGTCAGAATCTGTAAATGTTTTGAAACCGTTGGTCGTGCGGTATCGAAATTGGCGGCAATGGCTCCCGCTGTCATTGATTGCGAAGCAACCAAAAGTAGTATCGCTCTACGAGTAGGGTCGGCTATGGCTTGAAAAACGTCTCGTCTTAAATTCATTATGTAGCTATTTGACTACAAATATATGCGTAGCTATTTGGCTACACAATTTATTTTGGGCTTTTTTGAGGAATTAATTGTGGAGAGCGATTTTGCTGCCTTCTTGTCCAATTTCACTGAATAAGTTCAGTTTAGCGAAATAGCCATTCTATCACTTTTTCCAAATGTAGGTTTCTCTCATTTTAATTGATAAAAACTAAACAAACCTTGTAATAAAGCAAAAAGAGAGCGTTTCAGTACGCTCTCTTTTTGCTTTAATTCTATTCAGATTTATTATTTCTTCTGTGTATGTTTTTTGATTGCTTCTACTTCTTCGGCTTTGTAGATACTGCCATCTTTTCTGAAAATATCGTGAAACCACAACGCAGGCTCTCCACCATCTGGCATTGGATTCGACCAAGCATAAATTGTATTGGTTTTTCCTGCTACAAGTCCCCAGTTGATAGCTCCAACATTGTATTTTTTGAAAACAGGTAAACAGGTTTGAAAAAAGCTATTATCACGGCGAGCCATATATTCTGAGCAAATCAAAGGTCGACCGTATTTTTGAAGACCTTTTATCTCATTTTCAAGGTTTTGGGCATCTTTATAATTATGGAAAGTAATAATATCAGAGTTTTCGAGCATTACTTGATTGCTAAGTTCGTGATTATTCCAAACTGCTGCCGTTACGGGTTGCGACGGACGCACTTCTAATGCCCACTCAAACGTCTTTTTCAATAAGGGCAAACAAGCATCAACATAACCGCTATTCGATGGCTCATTGAATAAATCCCAAGCCAAAACTCGATTATCATTCGCAAAATGCTTGAGTGTGCCTTTTACGTACTCTTCCAAACGTCCCCATTTACGAGAATCGAAAAGCACTTTTGTACCTGGGCTTCTCACCCAACCCGAATTATGAACGCCAGTTTTGGGTTCTGGTTGTTTGCCAAGTTTTGGGTCATCGTTCCAGCATGAATCAAAAAAAACAAAAAGAATTTTAATGTGATGCTTGTCAGCAATTTTCAATAAATCGTCCATTCTTTTCAAAAAACCATCCTTATCTTGTTCGTAAAGTAAATCGTGTAAATAAACTCGCATCACATTCATTCCTAAAGATTCTGCCCAACCTAATTCACGGTCAATAGTTGTTGGGTCGAAGGTATCGGCTTGGAACATTTCCAATTGATTGATGGCTGTACTCGGAATAAAATTTGCACCTGTGAGCGTGCCTTGTTTGGCATACCATTCGTTGGCTTTCTGAGCAGACCATTTTTGTGCTTTAATCGTTGAAATGCTTAACGAAAGCACTATCATTAAGAGGATTTTCTGAAATTTCATTGTAGGTTTTTGATTGAATGATTGAAACGGTAAACTATTTTTAGGCTCATTAGTCTAATATCTGCCTTAAAAGACGCCCATTACAAAAGTAGTTCACTTTTTAGTAAATTTCATATTTATTATTGGCTAAGTTCTATTTTTAACGAATGTACAAAGCCTTGACTTCCAGTTTTATATGGCTGAGTCTGCATGCAAATGTTTGCACACTTTCAATCTTGCACCTCTGTATTTATAGGTGATTTGGGGGCAATGTGTGAGAATGCTATTTTGTTTCATCTACCACACGGTGTGCGATGAGCTTGTATTAAAAAAACAGCCGAGGTCTTGAAAAATGGTTTCAAGACCTCGGCTGTTTCTAACAATTTAGAAAATTGCACTACTTCACTATGTTTATCTTCACTTCTCCAATCATTCCAGAAGGTAATAATGGTGAATCGGCACGATAGAATGGCATTGTTGTAAACGTAGTTTTTACTTTTACATCGGGTTGGGCATCACCAATCAGGCGGTTTACCCAAGTGTTTGTTACTTTTACTTGAATAGTGTTAGTTCCTGCTTTGATGGCTTCTGAAATATCCAGTTTGAAAGGCTTTTTCCAGACAGTTCCTACGTTTTTATCATTTATAGTAACTTCTGCAATATTTTTTACTTCGCCTAAATCAAGTACATATTTCGCCGATTTATTAGGAGCATCCACTTTGAAAGTATTGGTATAAGTAGCTGTACCTGAGAAGTATTTCACATCGCTATCGGTATTTTCAGACCATGATGATAGTTTATCAAACGATACATTTTTATCGTTAAATTTCACTGCCCAAGGGGTAGAAATGGTAGTCAAAACTGATTCAGTTTTTGACGCAATGGCTACACTATTGGCAGTTGTTTTATCTTTGAAAACAATGAAATAAGCATCCCAAGAATCAAATTTCAATGGCACAATCGTTCTGCCCTCTTTTATTTGGTAACTTACCTTCTCGATTTTTCCAGTTTGAGCATTCCACAACTCTGGTATTTTACCACTTACTCTGAAACTTACTTCGGCATCGGTTGGGTTTTCGCTTCTGTTGTTTAGCCAATAGATATCAAATTTACCTGTTGGCTGAGCGGAGTCGAAGCCTGCACGATGACGAAACAAAATTTTGTTTTTTGCACCATTTATAATTACGTCGGGTTGTAGAGACAGGGCATGCCCTGTCTCTACGTTGGCGTTAGAAACATTCGATTTCGACCAAATTTCATCAGCCAATTTCTTAAATTCTGCATCGTTATCAGCCAAACTTGGTGACTTTTCGGGCTTTGCACCTATCACTTTTATACCTGCATCTACCAATGTTTTGATTCGCTTCAAAACCGATAGGGTCATCAATTTGGTTGATTCATCCAACATCAAAACATTATATGAATTGCCCGATTTGGCAATTAATTTGCCATTTTGTGGCTGGATAGCACTCAATAAGGCCGTTGCATTGACAAAATCAAACTCAAATCCTGCGGGAACGTTTGGCAATTTTTCACGACAAACCCACGTAATATTGGTATTTTCGCCATACAAATAAAGAATATCCGCTACGTTTTTGCCTTGTTGAAGCATGTACGAACTTCTACCCAAATAACTCATCCAAGCGGTTGCACCAGCTTCTGCCCAAGTTTCTTGACGAGTAAAATACTGACCAAACGGCCCGAGCGAAAACCCTGGTTTCTTATCATCAAGTGGTTGGTGTACTGAGGTGTGAATCACGAAACGATTTAGTCCAGAAGCAAATTCTAAATCGGCTGTGCGTTTAAGTTTTTCGGGCGTCCACGAAAAAGCATTTTGAATGGCAGTCATTGACTCAGCAGCTACAATATTTTGTCCGTAAATATTGGCTACCGATGCCGCCTCACGAATATCTCCTTCACTACGAACCTCTTCGTCTGCACCACCAGCCAAACTCCCCGGTGTCCACATGGCCGACATCGGAATCTCGGCATTGCGTTTTACATCCATTCCATCGGCCAAAAAAATACGTCCGTTTTCATGCGACTCTGTGTAGCGTTTCATGCCTCTTTTGTGCAATTCTTCGCCAATGATATCGTAATGATTTTCGGTAATCATTTCTCCGATGGTTTTTCTGAAATCCCACAAGAATTTTTCGCTGGCTTCAAGATTATTCACAATTCTACCCGTAAGCACAGGAATCCAAGCTTTAATATCATAGCCACGACGTTTCTGAAATTCGGCAGGAAAATCTTTTGTCCAGTTCATGTGGCCTGCTTCGTAGCTATCCAACACCATGTGCGTCAATCCCTTCGCTCCCATCAATCCGCCTGTGGCATCTTTATACATATCCAAATAAGTATTGATATATCGGCGAACGGCTTCTTTATCGAGTTTATCAACTTCAAGACCCGTAGCCTCTGGTGAAGCAGGGTGATTTTGACGACCAGTGAGCGAGTAGCCTAAACGAACAACCATCCAAGTACCAGCAGGAACATCCCATTCGAAACTTCCATCGGCACTCATTCTACCAGTTAAATCGATTACATCAGAAGTTGGAATTGCATCAATTCCCCCATTGGGGGTTAGGGGGCTACTTTCTTTCCAAGCGGAAAAACCTGCTTTGTCTTCTGCTTGATTGATGCGAGAAGTATTGAAAAGTACAAATTCCGAAATATTTGTTCCAGCGGGCTTTGGGGTTTCGTTCATGCCCATCATTGCCATGATTGGACTGATTGAAGCTGGTAGGGTTTCAAAACAAATTCTCCAATATTTAGCGGTAGTTGCAGGTATTGCAGTCGTAATAAATGGCAATGTACTATTTGAAATTTTGGCAACGGTACGGAAGTTTACACCATCATCACTCACTTTTAAGCTACGATTGGTTGGTCCTCCATTAAATTCGGCCAATTCGCCTGCTTCGCCCATGCCTAAGGCAAAAGCTTTGAATGTTTGTGGAGTCTCGAACTCATATTGTACCCACATGTCTTTGCCTACTTCCATTGGTGGCAAGAAAAATGTTTTTCCCATATCATGGTCGAGCATCAGTTTTGTATCAAAATCACCACCGCTTTTTGTCATTTTGGGGTTTAAATCCATTAAATGCTTTTCATTTGCAGGTAATTTATACGCAATCACCATTGCATCGGCGGCATATTGGGGTTTTGTACCAACAAACCCGCCCATTACTCCGCCAGCGTGTGTTTCAGCTTCTTGAAACTTACCAATCACATCGGGTAATTTGGGTAACTGAATGGTTTGTATTTTCCCACCAACAATCAAAGCTTCCGACCAAACATATTTTTTCATACCATCTTCGGGTTTTACCCACGGGCCACCCGTTACGCTCCAGCCTGGCGAACCAGCAATGGCCATTTCAAGGCCCTTTTTGTCGGCAAATTCGGCGGTGAACTTAAAGGCATCTTTCCAATCGGGTTGCATAAAAACCAATTTCTTTGGCACAACTACTGGTGTGAAAAGATTAGCATCGAAATTCTGAAAACCTCCGATACCGACACGGCTCATCCATTCTAAATCTTTTTGGATACCTTCTTTCGAGATATTGCCGTTCATCCAATGCCACCAAACACGTGGTTTTGCCGAACTGGGTGGAGTTTGAAAACCTTGTTGAAGGCTTTGTGCGTGAGAAATGCCACTACTCAGCATTACTCCGAAAGCAATGCCTAAAACTGAGTATTTTTTCATAGGTTTTAAGGAGGAAAAGTAAATAATCAAAGATATAATAGTACAATTCATTGACCGTCATGTACTATACTGGCTTTTAGAAAGTTTTCCTTGTATGAAATTTCAGCGAAGCACATAATCTATTTCAAAGAAATCTTCGACTGATTTTATCCAAAAGTCTTGAATAAAAGATTGATGTTGAGGATGGTTTGAGTAAAAATCGTACCGTTCTTGTGTATCAAATTCCATCGAAATACCGTACTCAAACTTATTCTTGGGGCTAATTTGCTTCAAGACTTCACATTTTTGCACGTCAGAAATAGTAGTGAGTTTACAACAGCCTCGAAAAATACTTGTTTTTCGGCTGAGATGATGTCAGATTTCAATTTTAAAACTACTGAGTGTCGTATCATGGTTTTGTTATAGTTTTTTTTAGTAAGGCGAAACCCCTACGGAAGTCCAACCACCATCAATCACGAGATTTTGCCCCATGATTTGTCGAGACAAAGGCGACACCAAAAACAAAGCAGCATTGGCGATGTCTTCGACGGTTGCTGGGCGGCCCGATGGTGTAATTCTCGACCAAGTTTGAATATATGCTGCGTCTTCAAGGGTGCGTTCGGTGAGCGTTGCCCCAGGAACAATTGTGTTGATATTGATGCGATGCGGTGCTAAATCCACAATCAAGTTTTTGGCCAGCTGGTCTATGGCAGCTTTCGTCATTCCATAGGCGGCCAAATTGAGGTGTGCCGCATGAGCTGTCACTGATGATGTCAGTAAAATACTACCGCCATTTCCTTGTAAAACCATCTGTTTGGCCGCAGCTTGTGTCAAGAAAAATGTACCAAAAAGATTAACTTGAAGCAATTTTTGCATTGATTCTGGTTGATAGTCCAAGAAATCACCGAAGGTGGTAATACCTGCATTTGCCACCAAAATATCTAATTTCCCAAAAGTTTCTACTGCAAATTTTACGATTCCTTCGATGGTTCCGATTGTTGAAATATCACCTCCGAATGCTTTACAAACTCCACCCTGTTCGCTTATTTTTTCGCTTGCCGATTGGGCTAAATTTTCATCAATATCATTTAAAACTACCTTTGCTCCTTGCTGAACTAATTGACGAGCCACTTCAAAACCGATACCTACACCCGCTCCAGTAACGATGGCTACTTGATTATTAAAAAGTTGATTCTGCATTGTAAATTATCGCTATTAAGTCTTTCAAATAAAATCATGTAAATGTATCGAAAAACTTAATTGAATTGATTTTAAAACAGAATTTGCGATACTTTTTCTTTTTGAAAAAATGACACAAACTCATATAATCAAAACTCACGCACTATCATAAATACGGCACAGAAATTAAAAAACGATTATTTTTTCAGCGTTTCGGTCAGTTTCATTACGAAAAACAGACCTAAAATTGCCAATGCAGCCGAAACCCAAAGAAAAGCCGATGGGTCGATTTTATCAGAGAGTATGCCCGCAATAGATGGAACAATTACTCCACCTATAATCTCGCCAATGGCTGTAATCAAACCAATTGCTTTGGCTTTGAGGTGTACAGGCACTGCTTCAGAAGGCACAACCGCTGCCGCCAACGGTATTGCTCCCATTAAGAAATAAGTTAGTAACATAGCTGGTAAATGAATGGCAGTACCTGCTAAATAATGCACCGCAAACGGATACATTGCTCCAACTAATGAGAAGGCTATCAACACTTTTTTACGTCCAATTTTATCGGATAAACCTGGCACAATGATAGAAGAAACTAATCCTGCTACGCCCAAAAGTCCCATGGTTTTGCCCATTTCGTCGGCGGTCATTCCTTGCGAACTAACGAAATAATTTGAAATAAAAGGAAGCGTAGCAAACCACCAACCAAAGATACAACAAGCCACGCCAATGCCCCATCTGACGTTATTGTACTGTAGAAGTTCGGAGATGTTTAACGCAGATTTTTCGTTGGTTTTAACACTTTCGGCCGTTGATTTCTGAACGAATTTCCATGCCAGTAAGCCCAAAATCAACCCTGGAGCCCCAGCGATGAAAAAGGCATTTCGCCAACCCATATCTTCGGCAATTTTCACCAAAAGTACGGGAGCTAAAATAGACCCAAAAAGTGCCGAACCAACGCCTTGCAAAATACCAGCATTGATGCCCAAACGATGCGGAGACGACTCTCGCTCAACGAAGTTTTGTGCCAACGGAATAACGGGACCTTCGGCAAAACCCATCACCAAACGAGCCAACAACAAAGTAATAAATGAAGTAGCCAAACCCGAACCGAACGAACAAACTGAAAATACAAAAACGGCAATGATAAAAACGATTTTCTTTTTATTATTGGTTTCGGCCCAAGCCGTAGAAAAAAAGCTCGAAAATGCCCAGGCCAACGATAAAACACCAGCCAAAAGTCCGATTTGGGTATTGTTCAGATTAAGGTCTTTGGCTACGTAAGGCATTAGGAAATTGAGTGCGAGGCGGTCGAAGAACAAACAGCCGAAAGTAAGTGCCATGAGTAGCACAATGCCGTTTTCGTAAGAGAAAAGTCCTTTTTTCATATTTTTGCAATTAGGGTTAAAATTGAACTACCGAGATAGCCCTGTGAATAAAATAACTCGATGCTTAATTGAGCTGAACACGAGCAAAAACACCCAAATTTTCTTTAAAAACCTTTTGAGGCCCGTACCAGTTGGCATCTGCTCCAAAGCCAAATTGGTAGTTTTTGACTGAAAGTCCAGCTCGCATCGCTACGAAACTTCGCTCATGATGAGCCTCCGTTGGATTATAGACGTAAAGTCCTTGAAACCTTGTATAAAGTCCCAATTTTGGTGTTATTTGTGGTTTAAATTCTAAGATATTTATACTTTCTATATTATGCCCATCGCTCAAATCAATTGTAGGAACAGTAATAAAAAGCCATTTTTTATTGGCAAAAATATACTGAATACCCGCAATTTTTCTAAAACCAGATTTATGATTCATTGCCACGCCAGCCGTCAACGAAAAGCCTTTGAATAATTCATAATTGAGCAAAGCCTGCGAAACAAATTCATTGTTTGTGAGCCTATTTTTATAGTCGCCCGTGATGTTGGTCATATTGAAAAATCCCCATTTGCTTTTTTCGGTGAAATGCTTAGCTACCACCATCTGCACATTCAAATAGTTATTTCCAGCAAAAACCTCAACCGGAATAGGCGTTATTCGAGGGGCGGAGCTATGTTCTTGTGCGTTTGCATACACTGAAAAAAAGAGAATTAAATAGGAAATTTTCTGAAATTCTTTCACTTGGAAAAATAGTCTATTTGCTGGAATATAATTATTTATGAGGAAAGGTATTTAATTTTTCAAAACTTTAAAAACGGGATAGAAAAAGCATCTATCCCGTTCGACCAAAATATTCAACCTACAAATTAAAACTTATAACTCAAAGAAATAAAATAAGCCCTTGGCATTATTGGTAATGTAGAATACACTGAGTTCACATTGGCATCAAAGGCAGCTTTTGTGAATCCCTGAGTATCAAGTGATGCAGGAAAACCGCCTGGAGCAGCCCAGCTCATCACACCGTAAGTATTGAGTAAATTATTGATGCTGGCACTTACAGTTAGCTTCTTAGTTATATTGTAGCCCATGTTCAAATCTGCGGCTCCAAATGCTGGTAGTTTAAAGGCATTGGCAACGTTTGCCCATCTTGCTCCCATGTACTGATAGGCAATTGAAGCATAGAATTTATCCGTACTATACGTAGGTGTTATCATTAACATTACTGGTGCTACGTTATCAAGGAAATTGCCATCATACGTAATCTTCTCATCATCAGCAGGGCCATTGGCTTTGGCTAAATAAACACTGTAAACAAGGGCTTTTCCACCTTGAAAAGTACCAGCTGCTCTCAAAGAAAAGTTTTTAGTAAAACTATGGTTGGCTTCTAACTCTATCCCTTGGGTTCTGAACTGTTGATACTGACGAGGCGGGCCATAAAAAGTCAGGTCAGTATTTTGAAAAATCTGAAAATTTGGCACATTACTTATGTTATTAAAAAACGGAGTTATGAATAATGTGGTCTTATTAGTTTTAACCTTTAAAGCCACCTCAGCCATTTTTATATCTTGTGCTTCAACTGGCGATGAAGTCAGAGCTCTTTGGTTAGCTACATCCAAATAAAAACTCATATCAGGTGATTTTTTACCATTCGAATAACGTGCATACACTGCCATATTATCGGTGATTTTATAATTCAATCCAGCCGAAAATGAAAATGTATTTATACTTGTTCCGAATACGATGGGAGTATCGTTAGAAAAGCTTCTTACATCATAAAGTGTTGAAGTTTTACCATCGGCTCCACCAGTAGCTACGAGGTCAGGATTTCTTTTTGGATTGGTATTGGTTACGTCTATATTAAAACGCTCATATCTGATACCCCAGTCCAAAGTTAGTTTTTTATTAATATCCCAATTTTGTCCACCAAAAAAAGCAGTTGTTGCTACTTTCGCATCATTAGTGGCCACACCATTTCCTCCTATATTGGTAATACCCTTTGAGTCAGACAAATCAAATACTTGCCCTTGTAAATTGGTATATTTAATTCTAAGTGGTTGTGGCTTATCTTCAACCGTTGAAAAGACCTGAGCAGAAGGGCCTGCACCTTCTTGGAGTAAACTAAGATTTGCAATAAATGCACCTCCCGTAAAAGTCATATTTTTTAACTTTTTGGTGATTGTCATTTGGTCTATAAATTCATTCATTTTAATATCATTATAGGCCAAAGGAGTGTAAAAAACAGCATTTGGTAAAACGTCTTTACCTGGTAAATTTAAGTTAGAACCCGCCAAGAATCTCAGCCCTCCGCCTGCAGGTGGAAGTTGTTGTGCAGTACCATAGCTCTGCCCAGTATTGGCATTAATAAATTCATACGTTCCGAAACGGGGAATATTACCACCCACACCATAGAAAGTGGCTTGATCAACTCTGAAAGGAAAAACTACTGCTACCAAATTACTCACATTGTCTTTCCTGGCAAATTTTCCATTATTATTGAATGTCCATCCTTTACCCAAATCTTGCGTCCAGTTTAATCCAATTGACCTATCAATAAATTGGGAAACATTACGAGAATCATAATCAATACTACCAGTTCTGCCCCATACTGAGCCAGGAATTGTATAACTTATAGGCCCAACCATAGTCGAACTGCTATTATCAAAACCACTCACCGGGCGAGGATTCGCGAAGTCAACTGTAGGTGTAAATTCAAATGGTGCAGTTCTATCGTTCAGAAACTTGGCGTATAACTTTATTGAACCTGATTTATAGTTTTTTACGATATTTCCTTTGAATTGACCTCCTCTACTTAGTGGATACCCCGGATATTTAGGTCCATTGGCGTACCTATAAAAGCCACCCACGTTGTAAGTAATAGATTTATCTTTGCTAAGTGGGCCGCCAAAGTTTAGGTCTGTTCTATACAATGGATTTTGCCCATTACCTTCCAAACCAAAGCGTGTTCTTACTTCGCCTTCAAATTTTCGTCCACCTTCTTTAGAAACATAATTAAATATACCTCCCGGTGCATTAGCTCCTAAAATTGAAGCTGTGCCTCCTCTTACTGCTTCAATTCTGTTGATACTTGCATCCGCCCTTAAAAAGCCATCGGGTTTATAATTCGGATTGGTAGTAGAACTTCCCTGAGCAGCCAGTATAGGTAGTCCATCTTCTTGCATAGAAACATAAAAGAAACCATCACCAATACTTAATCCTCTAGTATTTAAAGAGCCACTTACTTCTCCTTTAGAAGAGTTTACATAAACACCTGGAATATTTTTCAACATATCAATCCCCGAATTAGGCACAATTCTATCTAACTGTTTGGCAGAAAGAGTGGAGATAGCAACTGATGACTCCAGACGAGTTCGTTTATCAAAAACCCCTGTTACGACAACTTCATCGAGGGCAGCGGCATCTTCGGCCAATGCCACATTTACGGTACTTTGATTATTGATGGCCACTTCTTTTGAAGTATAACCAACAAACGAAAATGAGAGGGTTTGGTTTCCCGATGCTTCGATCGAATAGCTTCCATCGGCATCTGAAATAGTCCCTTTGGTTGTACCTTTAACTACAACTGACACTCCTACTAGTGCTTGATTTTTTTCATCAGTTACCTTTCCACTCACTTTGGTAGATTGTGCAAAAACCGATAAATTGACGATGGTCAAAATAAAAACTGACCAAAATCCTTTTTTTAATAATGATTTTCTCATTTTTTTGTAATAGGTTTAATGATACGTTTTTTAAAACCTTGTGTCCCCTTTGTACTTTGGTCGGTTCTGGAGGGTTTTCAGCTGATAGAGCTTTTAGGCTTTATCAGCTTTTTTATTAAGGTTTAAATAATTTATTGTACAAAACTAATAAGAGAAAAACGAGAAAAATTAGCACAAAACGAGGAATATCATGCAAAATCCGAGAATTAGGATTGATAAAGATAAAGAATTGATTGATTTTTGTAGAAATACTGTCAATCTATGAAATTACGATTCTTCTAAACTCCTTTGGCGATATGCCAGTCTTGCCTTTAAAGAATCTTGTAAAATCACTCGGATTTGTTTCGGAGAATCGAAAAGCGATTTCACTAATAGAAAGATTAGTTTGCTTCAGAAGCACTTTTGCTTCGAGAATAATCATATCAGCTAGTAATTCTTGCGAAGTACGGCCCACTGTAGATTTAACACATTTATTGAGGTGATCGGGCGTGATCGCCAGCATGGAAGCATAGTCGGCCACTTTGTTGGTCTTATAAATATGCTGCGAGAGCAAATTCTTATATTTTTCGGTCACACGTAAAGCAGCATTTTTGGGTAAATTTACCTGCTCTTTTTGAAAAATACTTATCTCTGTAAATAAAGTAAGTAAATAAGCCGTAATCAGATTTGGATTAAGCGATTTGTTTGTTTCATATTCATAGAGCAATCTTTCAAGAATATTCAAAATGGGAGTTTGCATTTCTTTGCTCACTTCTACCAAAGGCTCACCCGAAAACTGCCAAAAATTAAATTCTTCAGAAAGTTGAGTCTTAGTAAATAATTTAGAGAATATTTCTTCATCAAAATGACAAAAATAGCCTTTGGCATTGGCACTTACATACTCATGCGTAGAGATTTGATAAGCAGGTAAGAAAAAGAACGTATTCTCGCCAAATTTGTATTCATGCAAGCCCTTGCTTCTGATAGAATGCCCTTCAATCAAAAATAAAAAATCGTTTACTGTTTTTCGATGTGGCTGTAATGGAAATTTTATTTTTGGAATAACGTCCTCAATCTTATTTATATGAAATAAATGATGAAAATCGGCAATATTCATTTTCCATTCATTGCCAAAGTGATGAACGTTCAACTCTTTTGGTGAAAGCGGAGCTATTTTACTTTCTCTTGAATTCAAGTCTTTTTATTTAATAACAAGGACCAAATTAGTAATAAATACCCAAACGCACAATCTGAGCATTATATTTTATTAGTTTTTTATGTATAAATAAACTCATTGAAAAATTAAATAATATCAAGCAACCAAAGGCTATATTCATCAAAATGATCATTGGAAAGAGAAAAGTTCATGTGGTTGGCTAAAATTTAGATGAAGATTATTGAATGATGCTACGCAGAACCATCGGCTCGATTCATTTTATAGCCGCCGATTTTAATCAACGGCAGAAATATTTAGGGCAAATTAAGTTCCATCCTAAAGGTGCATTTATTTTATGGGGCGTTCTGATGAGAATCTAAAAACTTGACTAACATCAGTTTATGAAAATGTATAAAAAACCTTGTTTTCTACCAAAGCGACGCTACAAATAGCACTTATCTATTTAATAATCAGGATGTTATAATCAATAAACAAACTCAAAAATACCTCAAAAATGTTATTCTAAACAATATTTTATATATTTGAATATTCAAGATGTAATTACTTCCATTTAATTCCTCAAAGTCTATTTATGAAAATTCGTCATCGAGTTCTCTTCCTCTTGTTTTTACTTTCAATCATTACGTTCCTCGACCGTGTTTGCATGAACGTAGTGAGCAAATACGTAAAAGCTGATTTACACCTCGATAATCAATCATTCGGATACATTTTGGGGGCATTTTCATTGGCCTACGCTCTTTTTGAATTACCAACTGGTATATTAGGCGACCGCATTGGTCCACGAAAAATCCTTACGCGTGTGGTGCTTTGGTGGTCAGGGTTTACGGCACTCACTGGTACTGCTTTTGGATTTGTGTACCTGCTTATTGTACGTTTTTTATTCGGTGTGGGCGAAGCAGGAGCCTACCCAAACGCTTCAATCGTTATTTCTCGATGGTTTCCTGCGGTTGAAGTCGGTAGAGCACAGTCGGTCATTTGGGCGGCTGGACGCATTGGCGGAGCATTGACTCCCCTACTTGTCATTCCGCTCGTACATGCAGTGGGCTGGCGATATGCTTTTTTTATTCTCGGAATCGTGGGTTCGTTGTGGGCTGGAATCTGGTATTGGTGGTTTCGTGATAACCCAGCCGAGCATAAGAATATTACTCCACAAGAAATCGAAGAGATAGAATCAGCCCGCCGCCAAGCACCCGTGAGTCATAAAATTAGTTGGCAAACTATTATCAAAAATCCAAACGTTTGGATATTAATGCTGATGTGCCATTTGTTCTTTTATGCCTCTTATTTCTTCACTAACTGGTCATCGACTTACTTTCAGGAAGGCCGCCACATGAGCGAAGAACAAGCCAAAAACTTTGTTTCTTTATCTTATTTTCTCGGTGCCATTGGTTGTGTTGTAGGTGGCTTTGCCAGCGATATTTTGAGTAAAAAATTGGGTTTAAAGCTCGGCAGAAGAATTGTAGGTGTACTTGGCCTTGGTTCATCAAGCATTTGCTTTTTGGGTGCTGGACTAACGGCTGATAATGAATTGGCGGGCTATTTATTGGCACTTTGTGTGTTACTAAAAGACTTAACTTTGCCCGTAGCTTTTGCGGTTTGTGTAGATATTGGTAAGCGAAATTCGGGAACTGTGACGGGGGCAATGAATTTTGCAGGACAAATGGGGGGCTTCTTTATTACAATTATTTTCGGAACAATCGTACAGCAAACTGGTAATTTTAACTATCCGTTGTTCTTGATTGCAGGTTGCTTAATTGTGGCTTCAGCACTTTGGTTTTTTATTGACCCTACGAAGGA
>NZ_JBMLRC010000068.1:0-10325 GCF_049241225.1 Emticicia sp. | reverse complement strand
ATAAAACAAAAAAGGTGACATTTCTGTCACCTTTCGAGGTCCCGAGCGGATTCGAGGATGTGTTGATAATCAATGTTTTAGCTTAGAAAAATGATTTGGGTATCATTATGGGTAGCAAAAAAGTGATTTTTATATAATTGTAGTTTCGTTGTTCTAAATCAAAATTTCACAGTTACTTAGTTTTTCTTTAGCCCATTCGGGAATCTCAATGCTTATTGGTTGCCCGTCTTTGTAAGCGTATTGGCTGTTATATCGGAGGTCTAAAACTCGTAAATTTGTCAAACCTTCAACTGCTTTTGGGAAAGCGGTAAGTCTGTTTGAAGATAAGTCTAAAACTTTTAGATGTTGCAACTTGGCTATGCTTGGATTTAATGCTTTTAAATTATTTACCGAAAGACATAATTCTTCAACATTTTCAAATACCTCTATACCTTTATTTAATGTTTCAAATTTACAATTGTGCATATTGATGCTCTTGATTTGCTTAGGATTTGGATGGTCGCTTGGAAAGGCAATGCCTGTGCTTACCGATGACAAAATAATTTCATCAGGACG
Source organism: Emticicia sp. (assembly GCF_049241225.1). Lineage (NCBI taxonomy): Bacteria > Pseudomonadati > Bacteroidota > Cytophagia > Cytophagales > Leadbetterellaceae > Emticicia > Emticicia sp. Next base: position 9,770 of record NZ_JBMLRC010000068.1, on the reverse strand, counting down.
TTGGTTTTTCCAATTATGATAACCAATGCCTTTATGAAAATTAAAATGGTCGCCAGTCGTCAAAGCATTTAGAGCTGCAATACGTTCTTTGCTTCCCAACGCAAAATTTGCTAATACAAACGCTAATCCTTTTTCGTAATATTTATAAAGCAGCATGGCAAATGAAAATACCTGCTCCTTGCCGATAGTGGCTGCCATTTTTTGTAATTTATCTCTGAGGTCTTTTTCTTTTGTCTGGGAAATGTTGATAAAGGTTTGTTTGTCTTTTAAAATTCCAACCCATTCAACTTGAGCTTGTACTTCAAGTATTTTTCTTGCTTCAGCTCTAACTTTTGCATCATTGAAGGTTTTACACAATAACAATAACTCTTCAGAAATTGTACCTGGAATACCCCCTGTTTTGAGCATTTCTAAGCCAATTTGTACACTACTTAAATCATTGCTACCCAGAAGTTGTTTAAGTCCTTCGGCCATTTGAGTATCGCCCGCAATTTCTTCTTGTACCAAAAACTTTTCTTCTTGTCCAACATTCTTAATGATTTGATAAAGCTGATATTCAAGTAAAAAAGGTATCTCTTGTTGCTGATAGTGCAAAACCGATTCAGATGGTTTCTGCCCGATAATGAGATGCGTGACCGATGTGTTTAGTGTAGTTGAAACTTTAATGTTGAGCGTGTCTAATTTTTCTTTAATGGTTGTTTTCTTTTCGGTAAAATTTCCATCTAAAAAACAAACACTACCAGCTACCAATGTATCAAGTCCTTGTTTATTTAGAGGGGTTTCGATTAAAAAGTTAGTGATATTTTGATTTAATAATTTATATGGAATAGAAAGCCCTTGAAAATAGCGATAGAGCGGCCAATTGGTTGGTAGCGTGAATTTTGCTTGGCTCTGAAATTGGTAGAAAAACCATTCTTTGTCAGTTCTATCCATGCCACTTTTACCAATGGCACTCATAAATGAAGGAATATCTTTTGCTGGTAATGCTTTTAACTCAAACCACTCTTTATGGTAAACAGGAAAGATTTTTCCTTTATCAAGCATAAATAAACTATCTTTTATTTGATTACCATCGAAGCGAACATATTTAAGTTTTGGAGTTGTATAAACAAAAGATAAATCTTCTAATTTATTGTTGTTTAGATAGAGGGAACCTAAGTTTTTTAAATTACTCCAGTTTTTAGGAACAACTCTTAACTTAGTATGGCAGATATTGATATTTGAAAGATGCTCAAAATTTACAAACCAGTCGGGTAGAGAATTCATTTTACCCTTATTAATAAATATGGCTTGCAGTTTCTTACACTTTTCTAATTCATCAGGGAAATTTTCAACAAAGGTTAATTCTAAATTTTTAAGATTTATACAGCAACTTATTCCAATTAACCTTGTAGGGGTTATATTTTCATCGTTATTGATGCGTAGTGTTTGTAATTTCTGTAACGTGGAGAAATTTAACTCTTCCGATAACAGCTCATTTCTAATTAAGAAAAGTTGTTGCAGATTAGATGGTAAAAGTTCGTTGATGTCAAGATTGGTAAGTTTGGTAAAAACTAAGTTTAATGCTATTAAGTTTAAACAATGGCTTAGTTTGACCATTTCTTTGATAGGGGCCTGAATCGAAAGATAACTTAATCGCTTTAAGTTCTGAAAGGTACTATTAGGAATAGTATTTAATAAAGATGATGCTATGTAAATATCAACTAAGGTTTCTGATAATAGAAACTGGGGTATTTCTTTTAGTTTTTTTATGTTTATTGAAAGTCTGCTCAAATGCTCAAAAGCGAAGTCTTTTCTTGTATAAATAATATCATCAGATTCAATATTCAAATATTGTATTTTTGTACATTCGGCTAAAGTATCTATATTGAGTGGCTGTTCAGTAACAATGTTGAGCGTTATTAAATTTGAAAATTTACCAAAAAAAGGTGGTAAAGTAGATAAGGACTTATGATTAATTGATAGATTTTGGATGTTTGCATTACAATGACTTAGAATTAATTCAATCTGCTTTATTGTACAATTTTGGTCTCTTATGTCTAAATAATAATTGTCTTTGAGAAGGAGAAAATCTACTTGGTTGAAGTTTTGAATAGTCATAGTATGAATTGTTTATTCAGTAATTTTAAAAGCATTAGTGAGGTGAATTGTAGTATAATATTTGTTAAGTAGCTCGTATTGCTGTTGTGTTATTTCCCCATATTGACAGTGAAAGTTTTCTTTTAATTGAGGAAATCGCACTGCAATTTCGCAGATAACTTCAATCGAAAGTTTAGAATGATTATAAAAACTATTAACCATTATTCCTTTGGCATTTACAAGGTTTAGCTCTTCGGGAAGCTGTTTGATAGTTTCAAAATTCTGTTCGGTGATGGTTATTGTAAATGGCTGGTCTCTCGAAAAAGTCCAATCATTTCTTAATCTTTCTTCCGTAATGCTGTTTCGGTAAGATTGATACGCCAAAACACCTTCCCAGTAGTTTAACTGAGGATGATTGAATAAATGATAGCTCAATTCTCCTTTCATTGAAGCCCACCCCCTGCGGTCTTTTACATATTCATAGACATCGGCTGGAGCAAATCTTTTGAAGAGTTTTCGAGCTTCTTTTCTGACTTCTAAATTGGGGTGGCAACCTTCTGTAACTAACAGATAATTTAAAATACGATTACTTACACCACCGCCAGCCAGCATTTGCAGAGCTAATTGATGATTGGCTTCATCTTCTGAGAGAAACAGTTGAACGATTTGGGTAGTTAAATCTTTGTTTTCTTCTTGTAACAAGAAAAAGTCCTCTGGACTATTCAGAAAATCGGTGAGATACTCCGATAAAACTAATTCTTTCTCAGAAGCAACAATTTTAACGGCTTCTTCGATGGATAAACCATAGCCAATAGATATGTGTGTGATAGTTTCGTTGATAGTATTACTTACTTCAAGGTTTTTACTATTTAACTGCTCTTTTACTTGCGGTTTGGTTAGGCCGTGTGGTCTTCCAGATAGGTAAAAGCATGAATTTGAATTGATGGTTTGTTTCAGTGTATTGGGCAGATAATGACGTAATTCGACAAAATTCTCGGTGATGATGCCAAAAACAAACATCCTTTGGAGGTCATTCAGCTTAAAATTCTTTAGTGCATAAAACTTCTCACAGACCTCATTATAGTCTTCATTTCTATAACCTAATACTTCAGGAAGCTTTACATGAGGCAATAATGCAATCTCCAATCTTGGATTTCTATCATTTGGACTGTATATGAATTGACTTTCTTCTACCTGTGTGAGTAGCCCAAGCTCCAGTGGCATTCTGACCGAAGCTGTGCCAATGGTAAGTTTTTTTAAGGTTTTAATCTCACTTAACTCTCTAAAAAAATCAGGTAGGTATTCTGGGTTTTTCAATTCTCGGAAATACAATGATAATGTTTCTAAAGAGGATAGTTGAGCAATGCCTTTAACTATAAAGCCATTATCATATAAGGTACTGTAAGAGAAGTGTTTGAGTTGTTTTAGTTTAAACAAATGGCCGCTACTAATACCAATAAAAACACCATAAATCGCTTCAATTTGTGGGTTTTTGGCAATAAAAATATCAAAATTTTGCGTGGTAACATTAGTGCTTATTTCTTTAAACGCAGCTAAATTATTGAGATGCTGAAAATCAAGTTCAATGCTATGAGCAATTAAAGATTTCAACTTTTGAAGTTGATTCCATAGACTTGGAATCTCAAACTTTACACTATTATCAGCCTTTAAAGTTAGGTTTTGCAGGTTAATTAAATGACCAATGTTTTCTAAATTACTGGGGTATGATGAAACCTCTAAGCTTTCGATTTGTTTCAGAAGGTGAATGTTTTTTAAATCAGCATTGCCATAAATGTACACACTTTTTAGGTGTTGTATTTTTGATAGGCTTTCAAAAACCTCAAGAAAATCGCCTTTGAAATTCCAAGCATCAAGATGAATATAATTCAAGTTTGTGCAAAAACTTAGAAAACCGCTCGACTGCTCAATGACTTCAGCCGATGCTCTTACATTTGCGAAATTGGGTACTGGTAATTTTTCAACCAAGGGTAAAGTTTCCTTGTCTTTTGGTTGAATTATCAATGAATTTAGCCTTTCTGGAAAATAAAAACTTAGTTTTTCGGGCGAGGTTTTCGGGTCAATACTAAAAGTTAAATATTGGAGATTAGTAAGTGTCTCGAACCCTTTGGGAGTAGAGCGAAGTTTGTTTGCTGCTAAACTTAGTACCTGTAAATGTTTAAGTTGGGTGATATTTTCGGGTATTGATGAGATTCCACTACCGATAAATTCTAAAAATCGGATATTGGGTATACTATCGAAAAGCGTTGGCAAAAGACTCATTGCCGACTTCACCTTTAGCTGCAAGCCTACCAATTTTGGCATTTTTAATACACAATTCGGGATTTTATCAAGCCGAGTACCACTGGCATTTAGCCACTCTAAATTCGGCAATTCACTCAAATAATCAGGCAAAGTTTCGGTGCTTCGTCCAACAATAAACAAGCCTTTCAAGGTTTTTAGATGAACGATTGACTCCGTAATCTGAGCTGCCGAAAGTACGAGGTAAGTTACTTTATTTAATTTTCGGAGTTCATCATATACGGTTTCTAAAATATGAGGAAAACCTTGTATATCTAAAAAATTAGCAGTGATTGGTCGTTCCGAATCTGCTTTCTGAAACTTTTTGACAATCAATGGAATATTGGAATGTTTGAAACTCTCATATACTCCATCTTTGTTGAGCCTGAAATATGACTCATCACTGTTATAATTGGTAAGATGGACGTTTAAATATTGCCCTAAACTAATAGTCTCATCAATCTTGAGTTGCTGTGTCAGAATCATCGAAATTACATACGTTTAAGTAATAGCTGAGCTATTGAAGGGTCCGCCATAATAGATTTTAGAGCAATGTTACCACTCGAAACCAAGTCTTGGGCCATCGTTAGTCGAATATCATTTGGAATAAAGTCAATTTTGATAAATGACTTTATGTTTTCTATTTGTTTTTTATCGGGCGAAATCTTATTTACAGTCAAATAATTGACCAACCTTGTGCAGAGCGTAGCAATAATATCGACCCTGATTGGTTCTTTCAGCACTACGCTTTTGAAAGGTTCTAAAACCTCTCTGTTAAAATTATTGGCATTACAGATTTCTTCGGGTTTAATGAGTTGCCCCAGATTATTATTCACAAAGGATATAAATGCCGTAACTGTGTTTTCATCTAAACAAGAGTCGGCAAGCATTCTTACTAAACTTATTTTTTCATAAAGGTTATCAATCGGACGAATTGTTTCAAAGAACTGTACCAGTGTTCGAGGTGTTGTGCGATTACCTTCAACGATTTCGGGGTACAGAAGAACAAAATTGATACCTCGTGGGTCGATACCTGCTTTTTCTGCCCACTTTGCCCATTCTTTTACGTCAAATTCCATCGAAATATGGAGCATTCGGGTAAGCATGGCATCATCCATTGGTGTAACCGAATAATCACCGCCATCGGGGTTGGCAGTAAGTACAATGTGCCATTTGAGTGGAAGTTTCCAACTAATAAGCTCAAAATTTTGAAGCAATTGCATGATTCCTCTCAAAATCCTCTCATCGGCACGGTTTACATCATCAATCAATAAAATACCTGGCCCTTCTTGCGTTGGCACCCACGAAGGAGCTTTAAAAACTGTTTTATCGCCTTCAACACTTGGCATACCTACCAAGTCGCCCATTTCTTCAAACTGAGCAGGTGCAATGTATGAAAACTGAAAGCCTCTCTCTTTGGCAATGGCTTCTACAATCTCAGTTTTGCCAATGCCGTGCCTTCCCCAAATGCAGATGGGTGTCTTTTTTCTTGCTTTCGCCTCTAAATCAGTGTTGGTTTCTATCACGTGATTTACAAACTCAATCACTTCATCGGCCTTGGTTTTTGTACCGTAAAAAACATAATTGTTGTGCATATTCTAAGCTTTTGTTGTTTTTATCATTTTTATTTTCCGTCCTGGCAAATCTGTCCAGTAGCTTGTTTTATCGTCGATTCCTTTACTACTGATAAGCCACAAAATGGGTTTTCTATTTTTTATACTTGGAGCTGGCCCATATCCATCAGTAAAATAAATGATGGCATCGGCAAGGTATTTTTCGTTGGCATATTGTATTGGAGCATCAAAAGCTGTACCACCCCTTCCATGAATTTGGTCTGGAGGTAAACCTTTATAAAAATATTGATGATGAATGTGGGTATCGCATTCAACAATTAGTATTTCTGCTTTTTGTCGCCAAATATGATATAGTTCGCCAAAAAACTCCCCTAAATCTTCTTGGTCAATACTCCCCGAAGTGTCAATCGCAACCAGTAGTTTTTGTCGGCTTTTTATTTTTATGCCAGGCGTTGTGCCATATCGTTTTGAGGGCCGTCTGATTGTATTTTGTAAGTAGGTACGAATACTACTCCCACCAAAAATACGAAGTTGTCTCCGCCAGTCGATTGTGGGTTCTAATGAAGAAATAAAACTGCTCAGATATTCTTGCAAACCCAAAGGAAGGTTTCCAATGCCTTTATTACCAACTCTTTTTATGGCGTTGGTTAGTACATCATTTACGACACTTTCAATGATTTTACGCTCCGATTCGGTTAATTTTTCAAACTCTTTCTCCCATAAATCGTGCATTTCTAATGGCCACTGTTGGTTGGTCATTAAATCATTGAGTCGAGCCGAAAAAGGTTTTCCGCTATCAATGTTTTTTTGCCATGCTTTCAGAAGTTTTTCGTAATAATAACCAACGTCTTTGTTTTTCTCTAATCTAAGTTCGTCAAATTGCTCTAAAAGTACAGCACCTTCTGGAAGTTGGTTTCTTTCAATAAATTGATTGACAACAATATCAGCAGCAATATTGTAAATACGTTTATTCGGAAATTTTTTACTGGTAATGATATGTTTAAAGACGATGTGCAAAATTTCATGTTTAAGCACACCATATTTGAACTCGGGAGTATTCAGAACTTCAGTCCAAAAGTCAGGATTGATATACAACTTAACCATTTTATTGGCAGTTGTTCCCACGGCCATTGTTTCGACCTTAGTTGAAACCTCTTTTAATAGACCTGTAAAGAAATGCCCATAAAAAGACTCTTTAAGAATAAGTTGGATGGTAGTTTTAGAGACTTGCTCAAGAATTAGTTGACTCATTGAACTTAGTTGAACCCGCTTTTAGAAAGTTTTAATAATAAAAGCACAAGATAAAAGATTGGTTTTAGATTTCAATAAGGTAGATAGAATTATGGGGGGTGTTGTTGGGTTTTGTAGGTGTGGAAGGTTTTTAGAATGCAATAAATTTGAGATATAGGAATATGGTGATATTCTGTCTTTTTAAATTAAGAGGATGTATATGATGAATTGTAAAAGCTCCATTTTTAGAAAAGTAAATAGTACCGAGAAATAAAAATGGATATTATAAATAAAGTAATTCTAATATATTTGAACATCAATATACTTATATAGCCATCTATGAAAAAATTAACTCGCACTCTTGGTATCCTTTTGATATTTCTATTTCCATTGAGTGTTGCTGCTCAAGAAGACCTAAACGCTTTAAAAACTTATTTAGATGGTTTAGCAGACCCTGTAATTGCGGAGGCAAAAAGGACGGAGACTGAAGATTGTAATGTTACAATATTATCAGACCCGTCTTTGAATAAACTATTTGCACAAAAAATGGCATATTATCTTTCAGGTGGGACTGATGTGAGTCTTTTTAGAAATTATGCTAAATATGATGCTGCCGATGGAAAAACAACCTTAGGGTTCAACTTTATGGGCCCTAAAAGTCCTAATAATTATGTAAACCAAATCTATAATTTCGGATTAGTGAGTGATAAAGTAGGCAAGTTATTTGCAGACACTAAGGTTTCAAATAACGTTGGAATTTCATTTAATTTAACTTTTTTAAGGAGAGGGACTATTGGAACAGGGAAAGGCTGCGACGATAACACAATTATTGATGCAATGCAGAAAAGACGAGAGTTTTTAAAAGAATCTTTAACAAAACTTGCAAATAATGAGATAAATGAATTTAAAAATTTACAATCATCGAATATTAATTTTCAAGCTTTTACCGATTCAGAACTGAAAAGCTTTGAAAAAGAATTGTATAAAAAGTACAGAGATAAATTTACCGATGATGAACTCACATACGCAAAGGATAAAATTAAAACCATCAGTAAAGGTTTTGTCTCAATTGGGGGGTATCTGCCGATAAAGGGAAATGATTATAAGTTTGCAAATAAACAGAATGACACAACCACCAATAACTTTAAACCATGGGATTTGTACGTAAAAGGTAATTGGTTTTATGAGAGAAATATTTTTAATGTGTTGGTTACTCCCACAGTCGGTGTAAAGGCTTACAATTCGGCAACTTTATATACCATCTATGCTGACCTTGATGAATCAACTGGAAAGCAGTCTTTGTATAACACTTTAGGAGTAAAGTATGATAAGCCTAATGAGACTTATACTGGTCTTTCGGACTATATTTGGCTGGGATACTGGGGTATAAAAGCCCTTGTTACGCCCAAATTCATTAAAGGGAATTGGTTGTCGAGTTTTGCAGTAGCTCCATCATATAATCAAACATTTGGGAAGTACTCTATTCAAGATTTAGGTTTAGATTTTATTTTTGGATTGCCTTCGCAAGATGAAAAAGGAATATCTGTCAATTTATCGCTTAAATGGTTAGATATAAAAGATGCCATTGTTTCCGAAGAAAATAAAAAGAACTATTTTGTGATAAACCTTGGATTGGCAGTTCCTCTTAGTAAGCTTGCTTACTAAAATATAAATTCCCACTATTTATGCACTTTAGGAGCATATTACTATCATTTCATCTTTGATTTTGAAGGTAAGTAATATGCTCCTAAATCTTTATTCCATAACTGGTTTTATGATTTTTCTTAATTGCATCTCCAACGCCACCTCCAAATCCATCAAACTCTCATCCGAATATATTTCCACATCCATTGCAGAAATGTTTATCACAGGATTGTTTCCTAATGAATCACTAATTGTGAAGTGAGCTGCACTATCGCCTCTTGTGGCAGGGTAAATCAATAAAACATTCTGCACACCACGCCTGTAAGCATAAGCCAGCATTTGGTACATATCAGCTTGCGAGATACCTTGCTTTGAATCTGCATTGTGTTGTCTTATTTTATACTTTGTATCAATAATCATTCGTGGATTTTCAAGTACAATGTCTGTTTTCATTTTGAAAGCTTTTTCATTTGTTAGACATGTTTCTCTCTGAGATTCTGGCTTTGTTTCAGGTAAGTGCTTTTCAATGAATCCGAAAATAAAATCCTCAAAAATCACCTCCATTGGCAGTAATAAACAAAAATTACTATTCAAACTATCATTGGTACTGATGGATGTCGATTCTAAAAACATCCGACACATTTCGAGTATCACATTTAGTTCTTGGTACAACGGATTCAACTTTACCAAGTCGCAATCTGATGCTTGGCAATACTCATCCGACACATCATCTAAAAGAAAAAGTATAGAATTGAGCTTTTCTTGGTTGATTGTGCTGGAACTAACAGAGAGTAGCAGTCGGGTTACATACTTTACAACTCTATTGAACTGATTATCAAACAAAAAAGGCTCGTAAGTGCAGTACAAATATTGGTATCTACCTCTCGATAAATTATTCTTAATGTATTCGTTCATAGCCAATCTACCTCTCAGGAAGCTACTTTC
>NZ_JBMLRC010000067.1:0-1737 GCF_049241225.1 Emticicia sp. | reverse complement strand
CCGATGATACTGCCCTCGGAAATCTGGCAATTTGGTATCACCAAAAGATTTTTGGTCAAAAAGACTCTATAATTCCAATTAAGTACAATATTTTCGACCAATTCCTTGATAAAAACCGTCAGAACCGACATTGGTATAATTATATGTATCACGGTTTCAAGAAATCGGGAGCGTATATGACTTGGCTGGCACAAGAATCGACTTTCGAAAATTGGCGTTTCCACAAAACCGTGATGCACAATTTAGTGTTTTTTCTGCCTTTTAGTGTGTGTTATCCGCACCCGTATGTGCCATATATTCCGTGGGGAACAAATGATGTGGATGTGGTGGTAAACGCCAATGTGCTTACTTATTTAACAAAAAAAGGCTCGCTTGATAAGAGTAAAGGCAGTAAAGCCGCTCACCAACTTATCGAAAAACACACTAAACGTGGACGATGGAATAGAATGGGCATTTATTACCCCAATCGTTATCATTTTCATTTTGCGGTCGGGCGAGCCTTAGCGGCAGGCGATACTGCCCTAAAAAACTCTGCAAAATTGCTGCTGGCTCACCTACAAAAAAGTCAAAAGCCTGACGGAAGCTACGAAAGTTGGAAGCACGTAAATAAGCGAGATGTCTTACAATCAACTACTTATGCCCTGCTGGCAATGCTTTATCTGAAAGAATCTGGTTTGGATGTTCCGCAAGAATCAATCAATCGAGCCATTGCATTTATTGATTCAAAGAAGAAAATCGAACAAAACCAAGCCTATTGGACAGGCGGTGTTTTCTTTTCGGGCGGAACAGTTGTTCGGAATATCCTCTATTTTACTTCCGATGCTTATACGACTGCTTTGGTCGCAATGGCTTATCAGAAATATCTAAGACAAATTAAGATTTGACAATTGGGTCGGGGTGATGGTTTGCATAGTGTTTAAATCTATCGTTAATTGTAAAATTGAGGATAAAAGATTATTTTTAGTGAAAATTTCAGACAAATGGCAGCACAAACAATCAATAGTCCACTGAGTGAAAGCCAATTATATATGCTTAGACTCATGGCGAATATCAAAGAAGATGATTTGGTAGAGATAAAAAAACTGGTGCGTAAGTATTTAGCTCAAAAACTAACCAAACAAGCTGATGCAGTATGGGAACAAAACGGATGGACAGCAGCCGATGAAGAACAAATTTTAAACTCACATTTAAGAACTTCATATAAAAGCCAATGAAGATTGTTTTAGATACTAATATTCTACTAACAATCATTTCGAGCAAATCGGCAAATCGAATGATTTTTGATTATTTTTTGGAAGAAAAATACACACTTTGCTTTTCAAATGAAATATTGGAGGAATATGCCGAAATAATTAGTAATAAAATGGGAGCTGATGTAGCACAAACATTAGTCGAATTATTGCTTGAACAGCCCAACGTAGAGCATATTACTCGATATTTCGCTTGGAATTTAATACAATCTGACCCAGACGACAATAAATTTGTGGACTGTGCCATTGCATGTAATGCTACATACTTAGTGAGTCAAGACCGCCATTTCGATATTCTAAAACAGATTCCCTTCCCAAAAATTCAAGTTTTAAAAGTAGAAGAGTTTTTGAAAGTTTTAATTCCATAAATCTTGGAGAATTAATGGGCAAAATGTCCGTGTGGTAAATCCTTCTTTACTCGCATTGAATCTTTCATAAATTGTATTTCTCCTCAAATTAAGATAAATTCGGGCATTATATTCATCTT
>NZ_JBMLRC010000066.1:0-3055 GCF_049241225.1 Emticicia sp. | reverse complement strand
TAGCTATTTTAATTATATTTATAAAGAACCTTCTAAAAATTTTTTATAGTATTAAATGTGCCTGGGTGGCTTTGGTGGCTGCGCAACGCCGAAGCCACCAAAGCCACCGAAAACTAAAGATTTTACTTACGAAAAGTCAAAGTAACTCATCTTTTTTTAATTATGTTTTTCTAAACCCCGATAACCTAAATTCACACGAAGAAGCCTTAATCATTGCCCACGAGGGTTTTCATGCACAACGTTTACACACGCTCGATTTGCTGATTTCAAGCATTTTGAAAGCCGTTTTTTGGTTTAATCCGATTGTTTATTTCTATCAAAAATCTCTCAAACAAATCCACGAATACGAGGTTGATGCCCTCATGTCGTCCACTTATGATGGCCGAGAATACGCACATTTATTATTGAAGCTCGGCGTTGCCCCTAACGCCATGATTATCAATCAGTTTAGTACAAAACCGCTATCAGAACGAATCCAGTTTTTATTTAAAACACCAACAAAAAACATGAAAAAGCTACTGTATTTTTTATCATTGCCGATTATTGTAATCGGAGTTATGGCATTTGCTGAGGAGAAAGTGGTGACAGTTTATCGGGCGAAAAATGATTCTCAAGAAATAAAATCTGTTGAAGTGAAAGAATATCCGTTAATCATAAATGATAAAGCTAATTATGCTTCTTGGACAGATAAGTTCAATAAACCTCGATTCACTGAAAAAGATATTTCACTCAATGAACTCACTACCAAAAACTATAATGGCTTCCATTATTTGGTCAATCCTAACTCTCTCACTATCAATACAATAAAGCAAGTCAACAAATACATCAAAAGGCGTTCTTTAGAATTAATAATTACAGAATCTGAAATTGACAAAAACGGTAATCTAACCAGATTAGGTTTAGCTATAAAACACCTTATCAGTAAACAAAGAACTAAAGCTGAGTCATTTGATATGAATGAATTACGAGAAAAAGGTAAATCTGGAGCATACGTTTTCATTGAAGCATATGATAAAAATTTCAAGGAATCAAATATCACTTTTAGGCAAGCTACGGGAGACTTAACCATCAACTGGGGAGAAAAAGAGATGGGTGTTTTAATTGGTAAAACATCTGATTTAAATATATCAAGAAAAAAAATCACCTATAAAGTTTCGCCTGATAAACTGAACCTTGCAACTTTTGAGAAAGTAAAAGCTTATTTTGCTAAAGATGGCTTCATCTTAAAAGCTAATAAGCCTGTTTTTGATAAAACCAATAATCTTTTATCAGTCGAAATTCAGTTAGAAAATGGAAAAGAAACAAACAAACAACAAATAATTTTAGATGATTTGAGGCATTTAATAAAGAGAATAAACAGTCAATCGGCACCAAATCGTTGGGACGAGACAATTATTATTGAGGCTAATAAAATTACTAAAGAGACTAAGGTTTTTATTGACAATCGGTGGCTTGAAGGCATAAAAAAATCAGATAAGTTTGAGATTTTAAAAGTGGTAAGTAATGTCACACAACAAAATCTAAATAATTTCACTCACAAAATAGATTTCAATCTAAATTTCTCACGAATTGATAGTGTTGCCATATACTCAGGCAATAAATTATTAATTGAAGGACAAGACTATATAATTAAGGATAAATATGCTTATTTAAACCAAAAATATGAGAAATCGAAAGTTGGTATAAGAATAGTTGTTGCTAACATTGGTGGGCCTGGTAGCTATTACTTATACCCAAATCTCACAAAATTGGAAGAAAACACATATCCAATTTTCAATAAGATAAAAACGCTTCCAATATTTGCAGCGAGTAGAGAGAGGACAATTATTCCTCAGCTTACATCAAAGTTGCCCAAAATACCTACCCCATTTTCAAAAGTTGCTAAAAATCAAGATACACTCCGCACGATTTTAGAAACCAATAAACTTGGGAAGAACCCTTTAGTTTTCATTAATGGTGAAGAATACCCTTCGAGTATATTATATCGGATAAATCCAGATGCCGTTGTCTCTATGGTAATACCAAGAACAAATGGAGAGAAATTAGTTGACAAATATGGTGAAAAAGCTAAAGACGGAATTGTAAGAATAAGCACCAAAAAGAACGTTGATTTCTTATTAAAAAATGAAAAAGAATACCAAATTGTCCTCGAAAATATAAAAAATCTAATGCTTCCAACCAAAAGCAGAGTAAAGAGAGTTTTATTAAAAGACTTAAATGGCAGAATAACTGAAAAAGTAAGTATAATTGATACAAAAACTGGTTTTGATAAAATTTCAATGAGAACCGACGTAGGTAAAAAGGCAATATTCTTTATTGATAACGTATTGGTGAGCGAGGACGATGTTAATAATTATAATGGTGACTTATTTCACGATGGCTATAAAAATGAGATAATCGAAGAAAAATATCCAAAAGAAGTTAAAAGTGCTGATATGATTTTTAACTTGAAAACTAAACGAAATTAAGATAAAAGTTCTCAGAACTACATTTTAAATGTAACACAACAAACAGAAATACAAAGCGTTTTTATATTATACTAAAACCGACTAAAAATGAAACACGCTTTGTATTTTTTGCTGTTGATTATTTCTGTGTTTTCAGCTTCTGCACAGCAAACAGAAGATAAGCCAACTGATATAATAGATGTAGCGTTATTCAGTGTTGTTGATACCAACGAACCTCCAAGAGAATGGCTTTCTTTGCCCAAAACTGCCAAGATTTTTGCAGATGGCAAATTACTAACTGCTTACAAAGATTACGGCTTTGGTATTGATGTTTTTTTTATGAAACTAAGGTTTTTGAATGCTGATTTAAAAATCATTTTACCTAATAATAAAACCGCATTTAAAGCAACTGCCAAACGCAAAACATACTATACACTTGAACCAATTGAGGGCTTTTTCGAGAGAAGAAAATTCCTTAATGATAAAGGTGAAGAAATTGAGAAAGTAACGGTCAATAAGCCCCTGAGAACTTCTACTAATGGCGAAGGTGTTGCTATTTCAGCTACTTTAAGAAACGCCGAAAAAATTCTATATTTAGTTGATAACAA
>NZ_JBMLRC010000065.1:37180-46869 GCF_049241225.1 Emticicia sp. | reverse complement strand
GGCGAAAATTGGGCAAATTATTATTTCAATCGTTATGGTTTAGATGTGCGTTCGTTGCGTTATCCTGGGGTCATTGGCTACCAATCTTTGCCCGGTGGTGGCACAACCGACTACGCCATTGATATTTTTCATAAAGCCGTTTGCGACGAGCCTTATACTTGCTTTTTGGCAAAAGATACACGTTTACCTATGATTTTCATGGATGATGCCATCAAGGCAACGCTCCAACTCATGGAAGCACCGAAAGAAAGCATCAAAACTCGCACATCATACAATCTGGCTGGTTTGAGCTTTACTCCCGAAGAAATTGCGGCAGAAATCAAGAAAATTATTCCGAATTTTAGCATTTCTTATGAGCCCGATTTCAGACAACAAATTGCCGAATCTTGGCCACAAGTAATTGATGATAAGGAAGCAAGAGCCGAATGGGGTTGGCAATCAAACTATACTTTGAAGGACATCACCGAAACAATGATTTTAAAATTACAGGAACAATTAACATTTGCATAAAACCATGTTTGATAACATCAGAGAATACTATTCAGACGAACTTTCGGCCATCAAAGAGGCTGGTTTATATAAATCAGAAAGGGTTATCACTACGCCACAGTCGGCTACGATAAATACACAGAATAAGGAAGTTTTAAACTTCTGTGCTAATAATTATTTAGGGCTTTCATCACACCCAGAAGTGCTTGAAGCTGCCATCGAAACCATCAAAACGCATGGTTTTGGTATGTCTTCGGTAAGATTTATCTGCGGTACGCAAGATATTCACAAAGAATTGGAGCGTAAAACGGCTGAGTTTCTGGGTACAGAAGATTGTATTTTGTATGCGGCGGCTTTCGATGCCAATGGTGGTGTTTTTGAACCACTTTTGGGAGCAGAAGATGCTATTATTTCGGACGAACTCAACCATGCTTCTATCATTGATGGTATCAGATTGTGTAAAGCTGAGCGTTTCCGTTATAAAAACAATAACATGGACGATTTAGAGCAGCAACTCATTGCGGCCAGTCATTGCAAGAAAAAACTTATCGTAACTGATGGTGTTTTCTCGATGGATGGTTCGATTGCCCAGTTGGACAAAATCTGTGATTTAGCTGACAAATACGGTGCAATGGTCATGGTTGATGAATGCCACGCAACGGGTTTTATGGGAAAAACTGGCCGTGGAACGATTGAATTGAAAAACGTAATCGGCCGAGTTGATATCGTGACGGGAACTTACGGAAAAGCTTTGGGCGGTGCATCGGGTGGTTTTACGGCTGCACGTAAAGAAATTGTAGATATGCTTCGCCAACGTTCAAGACCTTATCTTTTCTCCAATACGCTTGCACCAGCAATTGTTGGAGCTTCAATAAAAGTGCTTGATATTTTGCAGCAATCAACGGTTTTGAGAGACAAACTCGAAAGAAATGCTGCCTATTTTAGAGCAAAAATGACCGAAGCTGGCTTTGATTTATTGCCCGGCGAACACCCAATTATTCCAATTATGCTCTATGATGCACCTTTGGCACAAACTTTTGCGGCCAAATTATTGGAAGAAGGCATTTATGTGATTGGTTTCTTCTACCCAGTTGTACCGAAATCAAAGGCACGCATCAGAGTTCAAATTTCGGCAGGTCACGAAATCGAGCATCTCGATAAAGCCATTGCGGCATTTACTAAAGTCGGCAAAGAGCTGAACGTTATCTAAGTCTATTCAACTCTATCTATACAATCAATCCATCGGGTGTCGTTTTTGGATGCTCGATGGTATTTTTTTTAGACTTCTTTCAATAATTCTCGCCCGTACATTTCTATCACATCAGCCATTTCTTCTACCACTTCACCAGTGTATAAAAACCTCGAAATTTGTAGCAAAAAAGCATTATAATGTTCTTCTGGTGCTTCTTCAAAAATTGATTTATAGACCCTTGTGCATAAAATCAAATGAAATTGTTCGTCTCGCACATCATAAATTACCATTGGAAGTAGCGGAGAGTCGGCATCAATATCAAAACAAAACAAGAATACAGGAAAATCGAGCAAGCCCATACCGTTGAGGTTATGAATCATGTCGGCATCGAAGAAATCATAGAATTTAAAATCATTTTTCACTCCCCTACTATCTAAGATTTCACTTAAAATTCTGAGGTTTTCTATCATCGAATTGAGTGGAATCCGAGAATCATCATATTCTTCAAACGGAATCCAAGCATCGGCCACCAAATCGAGGTATTGCAGTGAGGGCTTCGCCAAATCGAGTTTATAATCAAAAAGTGGGTAGCCCGGTGCAAAATAGCCCGGGTAGAAAAAATGAAATCCGTTTTTCTTACAAAATTCCATTTTTAGATACATCAAATACTTTCCGAGGCTATATTTTCGATATTCGGGGTCATAAAAACACGAAATGCCCGCTCCACTTTTTTCGCCTAAATCCAAAAAACCAGTTGCTATCAACTTTTGGTCATCGTAGATATTTATCTCAACAGTATCATAAATTCGGAGTGAAGCACGTTCTTCTTGATGTCCATAAAGTAAATTTTTGACAGATGGAGCAGCCTCAAAAGTCATACTTTCTCGGTATTTCCTAAATAATTCTTCGTGATGTTCGGTCGGACTGGCTATCTGAACCTCAACCCTAAATTTGGCATTGAGTTTCTCGATTTTTTGTTGAGTTTTACTTTTTTCACTATTCAATAAATCAATTCTGAGCCAAATAGCCGAATGAAGTTTATCTTTAAAACGCAGGAAGTTTGTCGTAAAAATAGATTGCCCCATTCTAAACCAACCATTGGCAAGGTAAACATCAAGTTCTTGTGCAGTTAATGACTCTGGGTAATGTAATTCGACAAACATTCGTATTGGATAATGATGTAAGATTCTAATTGACAACTTTGCGAATCTATGCACCGTAAATAGTTGATAAAAATTCGGTGGCACGCTATGCGTGTCACCGATAATTGGCATTTTCAAAACAAAAATACCATGTAAAAGCTATTTTCTATAATCTAAAGGCGGTTTTCTATCACCCGCCAATGATTTATATTCAAATACTTTGTTGCCTCTTCTTTGGTATAATTCCTCTTTTGCTTGCTCAATAATGCTAGTATTTTGAAATAAATTTTGAGCGGTTAGGGCAATGGTTTTAGCGGCATTCATCATTCCCTTATGGCCGATACTCATACCATTGCAAGCCACTGCTTGCCAACTATGAGCAGGAATTCCAGCCACCCAAGTTGCGGTTGATAAACCCGCAGTTGGCACAACCCAGCTTACATCACCAACATCAGTTGAAGCAGGAAATGAAAGACCTGATTGGTAAGGTCTGACCTCCTGTGCTGAGTTTAACGCAGCTAAACTTTGACTATTGACCGTTTTACGAATTTTTTCAGCAAAATCAACTTCTTCGGGCGTATATTTCACGCCACCAACTTTTTCTAAACTATTCTGCATTTGTTTCGCCAAAACATCATTTGGCAATAGATTATACAAACCCGCCAAAATTTCAAAACTCATTTTGGTTTCGGTGCCAAGTGCCGCCGCCTCCGCAGTTTTCATGATTCGTTGCCAAGTTTCTTCCAAACCTTTGGCCGATGGACTTCTGACAGTGTATTCAACCATTGCGTAGTCAGGAACAATATTTGAGGTAAGTCCACCATTTTTTATGACATAGTGAATACGAGTTTCGGGCGAAATATGCTCACGCATGAGGTTTACCATGTAGTTCATTGCTTCAACGGCATCTAAAGCCGAACGTCCCTTTTCAGGGCTGGCAGAAGCATGGGCCGCCAAACCTTCAAAGCTAAAATTTGCCACCCGATAGGCCAATGATGAATTCGGACTTGCATTGTTATTATCACCCGGATGCCAGTGCAATACGGCATCAATATCTTTGAAAACATTTTCACGAACTAAGTATGTTTTTCCACCACCGGCACCTTCTTCGGCGGGCGTTCCTATCAAACGAATCGTTCCTTTGATTTTTGCACTTTCCATCCATTTTTTGGTAGCAATAGCAGCCGCAACCGAGCCAACACCAAACAAATTGTGCCCACAAGCGTGGCCATATCCATTAGTTTTTAGTGCTTTTCTAAACGGAACTGCTTCTTGCGAAAGCCCTGGCAAAGCATCCATTTCGGCCAAAATCCCGATTACAGGCGAGCCAGAACCATACGATGCCACAAATGCCGTAGGTATATTTCCAACACCTTTTTTTATCTCGAACCCAGCATTCTTTAGTTCATTCATGAGCATTTCGGAGGTCTGATTTTCGAGATAACCAGGCTCGGCAAGCTGCCAAACTTTATCAGAAATGCCAGCATAATGACTAAAATTCTGCTCTAATTCTTGAAGGATTTCTTTCTGAGAAAATCCTCGATTAACAAAAGCAATTAAGAAGAGAAGAAATGGTAGTATTTTTTTCATAATTGATGAGGTAAAGGTTAGAAACTACTTGGTTATGCCTAAAATCAACAGCAAATTGGCAAAAAGAAGTCCTAAAAGCAAACGACGAACTTTTTTACTCGAAAAAATCTTTTCTAAAAAACTATTACACAAAATTATGGGCAAAAAAATCGACCAAATTCAACCCGAAATCAAAGATTTCATCGAAAAACAAAAACTCTTCTTCGTAGGCACGGCCATGAGTACGGGCATTGTCAATGTATCGCCCAAGGGCATGGACTCATTTAGAGTGCTCGGCCCAAATCGGGTAATGTGGCTCAACGTAACTGGTAGTGGCAACGAAACCGCTACGCACTTACAAGAAAACAACCGAATGACAATTATGTTTTGTGCATTCGAGGGAAAACCACTCATTTTAAGACTTTACGGAACTGCCAAAACCTACCACCCACGTGATGCCGAATGGGCAGAATACATCAATCTTTTCCCAAAATATACTGGTGCAAGACAAATTTTTGATGTAGAAGTCGAAACCGTACAAACTTCCTGCGGAATGGCCGTACCATTTATGGATTATAGACATGAGCGTGAAGAACTCAACCATTGGGCCGACAAACAAGGTCAAGAAGGCATCAATAATTATTGGCAAAACAAAAATACCGTCAGCTTCGATGGCCATCCAACAGGCATTTTTGAGTAATTTTCTTTAACCATGGAGAAAAATATTGTGAAACTCCGTGGTAAGTAGTCCACGGTCAATAGTCGACAAGTCCACAGTAACTAATAGATTTATAGTCAATTTATTGGTTGCTTTTAAACTTGTCGATTAAATTTACCCAATTACTTAAAATAAAAACTCTACCAACATGAAACTTTTCTACAAAAGAATCGTTTCTATTTTAAATATCGACTGATTAGTCAATCTAATAAATGGATAAAGAAAAAAAAATACTTGATACAGCCCTAAAACTTTTCGTTGAATTTGGGTTTCATGGCACTCCTACCAGCAAAATTGCCAAAGATGCAGGGGTTGCCAACGGAACACTTTTTCATTATTTCGCAACCAAAGAAACTTTGATTAAAGAGCTTTATGTAACAATCAAAAATGAATTAAATCAGCTTTTAGTGGCCCAAGCCGACCCCAATGATAGTATCGAAGAGGCATTTAGAAAACTGTATTTTACTACCATCAATTGGGCGTTGGTCAATCAAGATAAATTTTATTACATCCAACAAGTGCATTTTTCGCCCCATTTGGCACAAATTCCTGCTGAAGTGCTGCACGAACAAAGCAAAATGCACATTGCTTTCATAGAAAAAGCAAAAGCGAGTGGCGAAATAAAGTTAATGCCCAATGAGCTACTCTACACGCTCGTGAATAGTCAGGTTATGGGAATTTATCAGTATGCTTTAACACAATCAACAGACCAACAACAAGACAGTATCGAACAAGGCTTCGAGATGATTTGGGATTTAATTTGTAGTCAACAGTCAACAGTCAACAAATCCACATCAAATTAAAATACTGATAATTAAACATTTACAAAAATTAGGTTTCCCAAAATATCAAACCTGTTATTTAATTAAAAAATGAAAATAAAAGCAATCATTACGGGAGCAACTGGCATGGTGGGCGAAGGTGTGTTACACGAAGCCCTCAACCGCTCGGAAGTAGAATCGGTTTTGGTTATTGGCCGTAAGCCATGTGGTGTTGTTCACCCAAAACTCCAAGAAATTATTCATTCAGATTTCTATGATATTTCACCGATTCTCAATCAACTTTCGGGCTATAATACCTGTTATTTTTGCTTGGGAGTTTCGTCAGTTGGCATGAAAGAGGCAGAGTATTTCAAACTGACGCATACGCTAACGCTGAATTTTGCGGAGAAGTTGAGTTCGGTAAATCCAGCAATGACATTTTGCTACATTTCTGGGTCGGCCACCGACAGCACCGAGCAAGGCAGAAGTATGTGGGCAAGGGTAAAAGGTAAGACCGAAAATGATTTGACGAAGCTACCCTTCAAGGCAGTTTATAATTTCCGTCCAGCTTTTATGTTGCCCACTAAAGGACTCAAAAATACATTGCCCTATTACAAATATATTTCTTGGATGTACCCAGTAGGCCGAAGATTTTTCCCGAATTATTTCAGTACCTTAGCTGAACTCGGACAAGCGATGATAAATACCTCAATTAGAGGCTATACGAAGCAAATTTTAGAAGTAGAAGATATTTTGGTGATGAGTAAATAAATTTGGAGACATCTAAAATTCATTGCCGTCTGCTTTAGCTGACGGATAATAGCAACTCAAGACCAAATTGACTTTAGTCAAAATAAAGGTCAGTTTTGGCTAAAGCCGATAATGATTTTATCATTTTATATCCGTCAGCTAAAGCAAACGGCAATGAAATAATAGTGAAATACTAATCATAAACAATTTTTCATTTTGAGATTCAATTCAATAACATTCAAACCAATCAACATAAAAACTAATGAAAATCGACTTCACAATAAATGGTAAGCCAACAAGCGTAGATGTTGACCCTGCCATGCCATTGCTTTGGGTTGTCAGAGACGAACTCAAACTCACGGCTACGAAATTTGGCTGTGGAATGGCCATGTGCGGAGCTTGCACACTCCACATAGATGGCGAAGCAGCCCGCTCATGCTCGGTTCCTGTCGAAAGCATCGCAGGAAAAAACATTACAACACTCGAAGGGCTTTCAGAAAGCACCGAAAAGCTCCACCCTATTCAACAAGCTTGGATAGAAGAGCAAGTACCACAATGTGGTTATTGCCAATCGGGTTTTATGATGGCAGCAGCCAAATTATTGAAAGAAAACCCAAATCCGAGCGAAGCGGATATTGCCAACAGCATTACCAATATTTGCCGTTGCGGTACTCAACCACGTATCATCAAAGCCATCAAACGAGCAGCCGAAATTTCTAACCAAAAAATCTAAAAACTATGTCAGCAGATAATACAAAGAAAGGTTTTTCACGTAGAAAATTCTTACAAAGAGGAGCAATCGTTTTGGGCGGAACAGTAGTTGCAAGTTATTTGGGTTGCTCGCCTATGCGTCGATTTACAGCTCAAAAAGCCGAGGGCATGGATATACCAGCGATGATGAGTTCGTTGCAACCAAATTTTTGGTTTGAAGTATTACCTAATAATACGATTACACTGAAATCGCCAAAAATTGAAATCGGACAAGGCGTATTTACGGGGCTTGCTATGCTGGCCGCCGAAGAATTAGATGTGCCTTACGAGCAGATAAAAGTTGAGCACTCAGTTACAAGTAGTGGCTTATACGACGAAATAAATACTGGTGGAAGTAACTCAACATCAAGCCTTTATGAGCCAGTCAGAGAAGTAGCCGCTACTATGCGTGAAATGCTCAAAGCAGCTGCCGCAAAAAAATGGGGTGTAAAAGCCAGCGAAATCAAGACCGAAAATGGTACGCTGATTTCGGGCAATAATAAAATGACTTATGCCGAAATAGCAAAAGAAAACAAAAACTGGGATATTCCGAAAACACCAGAATTACGACCAAAATCAGCATTTAAAGTAGTTGGAAAGACTGTAAAGCGAACTGATTTGAAAGCAAAAGTAATGGGAACCGCTAAATACACCCTTGATAGCGAGCTGCCCGATATGCTTTATGCGGTTTTATTACAATCGCCTTACTTAGATGGCACAATCAAGACACTTGATACCAAAGAAGCTGAAAAATCGGCAGGTGTGGTAAAAGTTGTTCGAGAAGGCGAACTCGTAGCGGTGGTTGCTAAAACTTTCTATGCAGCCGACAGTGCCTTCAAGAAAATACAAGTTGAATGGAACACGCCAAATAAAGTTCAGCAAGCCGATTTGATAAAACTCGTAACGGTTGGCAATGGTAAAGAAGTAAATGTTCAGAAAGAAGGCAACGCTAAAAGTATCATCGAAGATAACAAGGCAAGCGTTTTCCGTCAAGAATATCGCACGCCGATGGCAGCACACGCCCAAATGGAAGTAAATGCAGCCATTGCCCATGTCGAAGCAGATAAAGCCGTAATCATTGCTGGCACGCAAGGGCCAAAGATTGTCATTGATACGGTTGCAAAAGCACTCGATATCAGCAAAGATAAAGTAGAAGTACATACACCTTATGTGGGTGGTGGTTTCGGAAGAAAAGCCGTAAAAGGACTTTATGTAGAAGCAGCCTTGATTTCTAAAGCAGTTGGAAAGCCGATAAAACTCTATAATTCTCGCCAACAAGAATTCCAAAACAGTTTGTATCGCCCCAACACTCACCATGTTTTGCAAGCTAAAATTGCCCAAAATGGCGAAATTGAAGCCATCACACACGACCAATCTACGCCAGATATGCTCAAGAATTTAATGGGGACTGACCTTCCTAATAAAATTTTAGGAGCAGATTTCATTTCGGCAGGTCACGGAGCAAGTTTCATGTATAATTTCAAGAATAAATCGGTTTCGGTTTGGAATGCCGAAGTACCGATTCCGATTGGTATCTGGCGAGGTGTCGGGATGTTTCCGAATACTTTTGCTGTAGAAAGTTTCATGAATGAATTGGCACATCAAACCAAGAAAGACCCAATTGCTTTCAGAATTGGCTTATTGCAAGATGATGATAAAATAAGTGTAAGAGGCAAGAAGGTTTTAGAAGCCCTCATCGAAAAAAGTGGTTGGAAAACACCAAAAGCCGAAGGCATTGGCCGAGGAATTGCCATCGGAAATGACCGAAAATCAATTGCCGCAGCGGCCATAGAATTAGCCATAGTAGAAGGGAAAATTGTTGTAAAAAAAGTCACTCAAGTGTTAGACTGTGGCATAAGCATTAATCCTGAAGGAATTAAACAGC
The DNA here is from genome assembly GCF_049241225.1 of Emticicia sp. Taxonomy (NCBI): domain Bacteria; kingdom Pseudomonadati; phylum Bacteroidota; class Cytophagia; order Cytophagales; family Leadbetterellaceae; genus Emticicia; species Emticicia sp. Next base: position 37,613 of record NZ_JBMLRC010000065.1, on the reverse strand, counting down.
AAATTGAAGGAGCAACCATGATGGGAATCGGGGCTGCACTTTATGAAGAAGTAACGGTGAAAGATGGACAGATCGAACAGGCTTATTTCAGCCAATATCCGATGGTTACATTAGCCGATGTTCCCGAAATCCAGTGCTTTATTCTCGAAGGTGATGACGTTCCTTACGGTGTGGGTGAGCCTCCTCTCGCTCCTATTGCTCCAGCCATTGCAGGTGCAATTTTGGATTTGACTGGAAAAGCTGTTCGCTCATTACCCATTCGTTTGAGTTGATTGGTTATTGGTAAACTGGCATATTGGTTATTAGTTACAGGAAAATTGGTTTGAGAAGTATCTCACTAATTTCCCAGTAGCTAGTTTCCCAAGAACCAATCAACCAATAACAAAAAATACATTTGGGAGTTGTACAGAAAAAGGTTATTTTGCAATGCGAA
>NZ_JBMLRC010000065.1:26399-37080 GCF_049241225.1 Emticicia sp. | reverse complement strand
CGTGAATTTGTTGCACCTAATGGAATCATTGGCACGCCCGATGGCAAAACTCTGTATGTAGCCGATATCGGCGACCGCAAAACTTATTCATTCCCAATCAATCCTGATGGTACATTAGGCGAGCGTAAACTTTTTGCTCCGATGGGTTCTGATGGAATGACGATAGATAAAAAAGGGAACGTATATGTAACAGGTAAAGGTGTAAGCGTTTTCGATAAAAACGGCACTCAAATCGAGCAAATCGAAACTAAAGAACCCTGGACAGCCAACGTAACTTTCGGCGGAAAAGACCGTAAAACCCTTTTCATTACTGCTTCAAAGTCGGTTTACACACTTAAAATGAAAGTAAAAGGCGTTTAGTGCAATTTTTATTATCAGCCAAATCTCAGTATTTACAAATGTTTTGGCTGAGTTTCATTTTTAATTATCAGCCAAAACTTTATCTTTGTAAGAGATTTGGCTAATAATAAAGATGAAAACAATCATAGGTAGAGAAACTGAAAAGAAAATCCTTAGGGAAGTCATAGAATCGGATAATGCCGAATTAGTGGTTATTTATGGAAGAAGGAGAGTTGGGAAAACCTTTTTGATTCGTGAGTTTTTTGAGAAAGAATTAGTTTTTGAATTTTCGGGTCAGTACGATGCTAAAACTAAAATTCAACTCCAAAACTTTAGCAATAAACTTGACCAAAGTACTAAATCGCTCTATCCGTCATCGGTGCCAAACAATTGGACAGAAGCCTTGAATAGGCTTAAAACCTATTTAAACCCAATTCTCGACAAGAAAAAGGCGGTAGTTTTTTTTGATGAATTCCCCTGGATTGATTCACCAAAATCTGATTTTCTGAGTTCATTTGATTATTTCTGGAATGACTGGGCAAGCAAAAAAGATAATTTAAAAGTTATTATCTGCGGCTCAGCGGCTTCATGGATGATTAGAAAAGTAATTCAAAACAAAGGAGGGCTTCACAATAGAATTACGAAAAAAATCAGACTACTGCCTTTTACATTAAAGGAAACAGAAAACTATCTGCAAAATAAAAATATTACCTTAGACCGATTCCAGATTTTACAGCTATACATGGCATTTGGGGGTGTTCCTCACTATTTAAAAGAAGTAAAAAAAGGACAAAGCACAAGCCAAACCATTGATAATGTGTGCTTTACGAAGGAAGGATTATTATTCGACGAATTTAATAGTTTATTCCGCTCGTTGTTTAAAAACCATGAGATTCATGTCCAAATCATCAGAGAGTTATCAAAAAAAAATAGTGGCTTAACTCGCAATGAATTATTACAAAAAATGAGTATAAAGTCAGGCGGAACGGCCTCGTTGGTTATGGAAGAATTGGAAGAATCTGGTTTTGTGACTGGCTATATACCTTTCGGAAAAAACAAAAAAGACTCCGTTTATAAACTAACCGATGAATACTGCTTATTTTATCTAAAATTTATAGAAAATAATAAAGGAAAACAGTCATGGGTGTTTATGCAAAATGCTCAGTCATGGAAAAGTTGGGCGGGATTTTCGTTTGAATCAATTTGTCAGAAACATATTCGAGAAATCAAAAAAGCCTTGGGTATTTCTGGAATTTACACAGAAGAATCAAGTTGGAGATTCAGAGGGGATGAAAAAGAAGAAGGAAGTCAGATAGATTTATTGATTGACCGAAAAGATGGTTGTATTAATATATGCGAAATGAAATTTTCGGAGTTTGAATTTGTGATTGACAAAAAGTATGCAGCGGACATAGCCCATAAAATCAGCACATTTAAAGAAGTCACTAAAACCAAAAAAACAGTTTTCTTCACAGCAGTAAGCACGCATGGATTTAAAAATAATGAGTATAAATTAAGGTGGGTCCAGAGTGAAATTACTATGAATGATTTGTTTGTATAAATACTAAAATTTCAACCTAAAATCATCATTAAACTATTCAAAATGGAATCTTCTAACATTTCTCGTAGAAATCTCATAAAATCAACTTTAGCAACGGGTGCTGGTTTGGTACTTGGCTTAGAAAATGCTTCTGCTCAAGCCCCAAAAACAGCTAAACATAATTTTAGCTATTGCTTGAACACCAGTACCATTATGAAGCAAAACATCGGTCTGATGGCCGAACTCGATGTGGCAGCCAAAGCAGGTTATTCGGGCATTGAAATTTGGGTGAGAACTCTCGAAACGTATGCCAATAACGGAGGAAATTTAAAAGATGTGCGTAAAAAAGCACAAGATTTAGGCCTAACCATCGAAGATGCCATTGGTTTTGCCAGTTGGATTGTGGACGACCCTAACCTACGAGCCAAAGCCCTCGAACAAACCAAACGTGAAATGGGAATGCTGGCCGAAATTGGCTGCAAACGCATTGCGGCTCCACCTTTCGGAGCAACCAACAAAGCGGGTATTAGCTTACAAAACGCCGCAGCTCGCTACAAACAAATGCTCGATTTGGGTGATGAAATGGGCGTTCTACCACAACTTGAAATGTGGGGATTTTCGGCAAATTTGCATCTTTTTGGCGAAGCTCTTTTCGTAGCCGCCGAAAGCGGACACCCGAAAGCGGTCGTACTATCAGATGTTTATCATTTGTATAAAGGTGGCTCGGAATTTAATGCTTTAAAAATGCTCAATGGGCAATGTATGCAGATGTTTCACGTAAATGATTATCCTGCGAATGTTCCGAGAGAAAAAATCAATGATAGCTACCGAGTTTTCCCAGGCGATGGTGTTGCTCCACTCACACCAATCTTTCAGATGTTGAACGAAAAAAACGTACCGATTGTGCTTTCATTAGAGCTTTTCAACGAAGATTACTGGAAAATGCCAGCTCTTGAAGCTGCCAAAGTTGGTTTTGATAAAATGAAGGCTTCGGTTGAGAAGGCTGTGGGTGCTTGAGTTTTGAAATACATTGAAAATACACTATTTCTTAGGTCGGGATTGATAAATCTCGGCCTATTTTTTTATACCGGTATTTCCACTATTTCTTGCACTAATCTACCCGAAAATAGTATTATTCAAGGGTTTTGAACTAATTATTTACTATTTCACTTTTTTTCATTTATCTTGACATAGTTGATTCTAAGCCTTCAAAAACACTATGTCTATAAAAGTTGCCATTTCGCACAAAACAGCCTATAAATTTGATAGGAGTGTTAGTCTCTCACCGCATATTTTTCGATTGCGACCTGCCGCTCACTCCCGCACAGCCATTGAAGGATACACATTTAAAATTCTACCCGAAAATCATTTTATCAACTGGCAGCAAGACCCCTTCGGTAATTATCAAGCAAGGGTGGTTTTTCCAGAAAAAACGACCGAATTACGCATCGAAGTTGAGGTAATTGCTCGTTTGCAGGTAATCAATCCTTTTGATTTTTTTGTTGAAGAATATGCCGAGAAGTTTCCTTTCAAATACGAAACTACCCTTCAAAAAGAACTTGTTCCCTATTTAGAAACAAAAGATATTGGCGAAAAAACACAGCATTTTATCGACCAAATGTCTATTCAAAAAGGCATCAATACCGTCGATTTTTTGGTGTATGCCAATCAGCAAGTGTATAATGCTCTTAAATATAATATCCGCTTAGAAACAGGTGTTCAAAGCTGCGAAGAAACCCTCACACTCGGCAGCGGTTCGTGTCGTGACTTTGCGTGGCTTTTGGTGCAAGTCTTGCGTAGTTTTGGACTGGCCACTCGCTTTGTTTCGGGTTATTTGGTGCAACTCGCTCCCGACGTAAAATCGCTCGATGGCCCATCAGGCCCCGAAAAAGATTTTACCGACCTACACGCTTGGGTAGAAGCCTACGTACCGGGTGCAGGTTGGATTGGCCTCGACCCAACTTCCGGACTTTTCGCCAGCGAAGGACATATTCCGCTCAGTTGTACGCCCGATTACGCCAGTGCTGCCCCAGTAACTGGTGCCACCGATATTTGCGAAGTTAGTTTTGAGTTTGATAATAGTGTTTTCAGAATCCACGAAAATCCAAGAGTCACCAAACCTTACACCGAACAACAGTGGAACAAGGTAATGGAAGTAGGAAATGTGGTTGAAAAAGACCTCATCGAGGGCGATGTACGACTAACAATGGGTGGCGAGCCAACGTTCGTTTCGATTGATGATTTTGAATCGCCCGAATGGAATTCTACCGCCGATGGCCCTCTCAAACGAAAACTGGCTTATGACTTAGCTCTTCGCCTCAAAAAACGTTTCGCACATGGCGGTTTGTTGCATTTCGGACAAGGGAAATGGTATCCAGGCGAGTTATTTCCACGCTGGCAATATGCACTCTATTGGAGAAAAGATGGTCTGCCAATTTGGAAAAACGATGATTTAGTAGCTAAAGAAGGCGAAACTAAATATACTTTTCATGATGCCGAACGCTTTGCGATAGAGCTAACAAAATATTTGGGTATCGACCCGAAAAACCTCATGCCAACTTACGAAGACCCAATCTATTGGGCTTTGGAAGAAGGTAAATTACCAGTAAACCTCGACCCGTTGGCAGTAAATCTGAAAGATTCTGTTCAGCGACACACACTTGCAAAATTGCTCGAAAAAGGCTTAAATAATCCTGCGGGCTTTGTTTTGCCACTCAAATGGGAGCATGACGCGGCTCATTGGACGAGTTGTGTTTGGGAGTTCCGCCGTCAACAATGTTATCTCATTCCGGGCAACTCTCCCATCGGGCTACGTTTACCATTGGAGTCTTTACCCAAAACTTCAAAACTCAAACGAGAGCATCCAGTTGAAAGAAGTCTGTTTGAGGAATTACCACCACTCGGCGATTATTACCAATCGCTCGAAGAACGCTACGGAACAACTTCACCACTATATAAAGCCCCAGCAAAGGCCATAATAGTTGAAAAAGATGAAGAACAAGCTAAAGAAGAATCTGAAGATACTTCGTTACTTTTTGAAGTTGATACATTTTCAACGGCTCTGTGTGTAGAAGAACGTGACGGAATTATTTATGTTTTCCTCCCTCCTACCGATTACCTCGAAACCTACCTCGACATGATAGCTTCGGTAGAAACTACGGCCGAAAAACTTCAAATGCCAGTCAGAATTGAAGGTTACACGCCAAAATCCGACTATCGCATCGAAAAAATGATGGTAACACCCGACCCCGGTGTGATTGAGGTAAACGTACACCCAGCCAAATCGTGGCAAGAAATTGTCGATAATACAACTGCACTTTACGAAGAAGCTTTTTTTGCTCGTTTAGGCACCGAAAAATTCATGGTTGATGGCCGTCATACGGGTACTGGCGGTGGTAATCACGTAACGCTCGGGGCTTCAAAACCCGAAGATAGTCCGCTGCTTCGTCGACCAGATTTACTGCGAAGTCTGATTACCTATTGGCAGCATCACCCAGCATTAAGCTACCTTTTTGCGGGGCCATTTATTGGGCCAACAAGTCAAGCTCCACGCATTGACGAAGGCCGAGATGAACGTCTTTATGAAATGGAAATTGCTTTTGAGCAAATTCCCGAAGATAAAGAAGTGCCGTTTTGGATGGTTGACCGTATTTTCAGAAATTTATTGACTGATATTACAGGAAATACCCACCGAACCGAATTTTGTATTGATAAACTCTACTCGCCTGATTCTTCAACGGGTCGTTTGGGAATTCTCGAACTACGGGCATTCGATATGCCACCGCACAAGCACATGAATTTAGTACAAAACCTTTTGGTTCGTGCTTTGGTAGCGAAGTTTTGGAAACAACCATACAAGAAAAAACTCATCAGATGGGGAACGGAACTGCACGATAAATTCTTATTGCCACACTTTGCTTATCTTGATATGATTGATGTAGTAAACGACCTAAAAGATGCAGGTTATGACTTCGATATTTCGTGGTTCGACCCATTCTTTGAGTTCCGTTTCCCGCATCATGGAAGTATCACGGTTGATAATATCCAACTCGAAATTCGTTTAGGAATTGAGCCGTGGCACGTTTTGGGCGAAGAGTTGACCAATGCCGGTACCGCTCGCTTCGTGGATTCATCGCTCGAAAGATTACAAGTAAAAGTTTCGGGGATAATTCCAGAACGTCATATTTTATTGTGTAAAGGTTGCCGAATTCCACTAAGAAGTACGGGAACAAAAGGCGAATACGTGGCAGGAATCAGGTATAAAGCGTGGAATCCACCGTCGGCGTTGCACCCAAATGTGGGCGTAGATGCTCCATTAGTTTTTGATATTGTTGATACTTGGAACAACCGAGTAGTTGGGGGCTGTACTTACTTTGTTTCTCACCCAGGTGGGCGTAGTTTTGATACTTATCCAATCAATAGTTACGAAGCAGAATCTCGAAAAATTAGTCGTTTCTGGGATTTCGGACACACTCCTTCGAGTACAATCGAGCAGACCGCTCCGGTATTCGATACGCCAACGGTTTCAAGATTTGTGGCTCAGAATAAAACTGACCTCAAGCCCGATACACCGATTGAATTGGTAAATCCTGAATATCCAAACACTTTAGATTTAAGGCATTATTGGAAGGCTAAGAAATAGAAAATAGTAATTTTAATATCCCACTGAAACCGCTGAAAATCGCAGAAAAAAGTTTGTAATTTCTGCGGTTTTCAGCGAAATCGGCGGGAGTAAAAATATTAAATAGCTTCAACGCAATCAACTAAGCACAAATACTCAGTACCATCACCAAGCATTTTATTTGTTTAATTAAAGAATTTATTGGTTTTTTCCACTTAAAAAGCATTATTTTGTGAATGACCTTTAAAAGTAATAAATGATAGAAGATTTATCTTTGAGCCTGCTCAATTCATATAAAAAAACAATCAATTCCTATGATGAAGTAATTGACCAAAATGGTCAGGTGAAACCTCATTGGCGAAGCCTTTTCGATACTTTGGAGTCGATTGGTATGGAAGAGTTGGAGCTGCGAAACCAAGAAATCATCAATAAGCTCAAAGAAAACGGTGTTACCTACAATGTTTATAATGCCGATAATGGCGGAAATCGTGCGTGGAAACTCGACCCGATTCCGTTTTTGATACACCAAAAAGAATGGCAAAATATCGAAAAAGGAATCAAACAAAGAGCTCATTTGCTCGATTTGATTCTTCGAGATATTTATGGGCCACAATTATTGATAAAGAAGAATATCATTCCTGCCGAATTGGTTTTTGATAATTCGGGCTTTCTACTGCCTTGTTTTGATATTAAGCAAAAACTACAAAATCAATTACTGATTTATGCCTGCGATATGGCTCGTGGGCCAGATGGTAAAATGTGGTTGCTCGATAACCGAACACAATCGCCTTCGGGTTCGGGGTATGCCCTCGAAAACCGCACGGTTATGGCGAAGGTTTTCCCCGAACTCAATAAAAATATTTATCGAAATAGGCTCTCACCATATTTCAACCATTTACAGCAAACAGTAGCCACGCTGGGAAATATTTCCAACGAAAACCCAAATGTAGTTTATCTGACCCCTGGGGCGGGCAATGAAACTTATTTCGAGCATGTTTACCTGTCTTCTTATTTGGGTTACACGCTCGTACAAGGCAGTGATTTATTGGTCAGAGATGGCTTTGTTTGGCTAAAATCTATTGATGGACTGGAACGTGTGGATGTCATTATCCGACGTGTAGATGACGAATGGTGCGACCCACTCGAACTTCGCCAAAATTCGCTTTTGGGAGTACCAGGTTTGCTGCAAGTCATGCGTATGGGCAATGTGGCAGTTGTAAATCCACCCGGCACAAGCGTGGTAGAAAACTACGGTTTGCTGGCATTTATGCAGAATGCTTGTAAATTCCTGCTCGATGAACCTCTACTGATGAACTCGGTAGCCACTTGGTGGTGCGGACAACCACGAGAATTGAACTTCGTACTGAGTAATTTACACCGACTTATCATCAAAAAAGCCAACCGTAAACAAGGATTTAAGTCGCTCTATGGGCGACAAATGAGCAAAGATGAACTGGAAAAACTTCGAAAAATGATTTTGCAAAATCCGAAAGATTTTGTGGCTCAAGAAGAAGTAAGTCTTTCTACCACTCCTTCGTTGATTGATGGAAAATTAGTGCCTCGTTTTGCTGCTATCCGAACTTTTTTGGTATCTGACGGCAATGACTATAAAGTAATGCAAGGCGGACTCACTCGTAGCTCACCCGTAAAAGATAAGTTTGTAATATCGAATCAACTGGGCGGATTATCGAAAGATACTTGGATTGTGACCGATACACCAACCGAGCATTACGAACGAATAGTTGTACGCAAAGCAACTAATAATCAGCACAATAACTCACTCACGAGCAGAAATGCCGAGAATTTATTTTGGGTCGGACGCTTATTTGAGCGAACAATGGCCTTGACGAGTTTCTTGAAAATCGTGCTTGACCGCCTCAACGAAAACGTAAACGATAAAGGTAAAAAGCAACAGGAATACTTGGTGGTTTTACTCAAATCAATCACACATCTGACTTGGAGCTACCCTGGCTTCACGAACGAAGAAGACGATTCGATTTTGGAAAACCCCGAACCAGAGTTATTTAGCCTAATCAACGACCCTCGCAAAGTGGGTTCGGTTGCCTATAATATCCAATCTTTCTTGCGTACATCGAATCAAGTAAGTGACAAGTGGAATACCGATACTCGCCGAATTTTGAACTTAATTGAAGATAATCTGCAATCGCTCCGAGATTCGCACAGTATCAACCAAGTAAGCCACAGTTTGGATAGACTCTATACTCGACTTTTTGCTTTTTATGGCAATATTTTCGAGACATTGCCACGTGACAGCGGTTTTTATTTGCTCGAAGCGGGTAAAAATATTGAACGAATTTTATCGCTCATTTCGGTACTGCGGTCGGCGTTTAGCTTCAAAAATAATGATGAAGTAGAAACCGTTTTGATGGAAGCAGTTTTAGAAAACCATCATCTTTTGGCCCAATACCGCCATATTTACAAATCTCATTGGAGCTTGGTTGCGGTGCTAAATATGGTTTTCTTAGAGACAAATCTGCCTTATACACTGGCTTATTTGCTCGATGCTTTATCGAATTGTTTAGCAAAATTACCAAAGAATATTGACTCAACCCGATTGAACATAGCCGAAAGAACGGTCTTAGAAGCAGGAACGCTCATTAAACTTTTTGATGCCGAAAGCATGATAAAAGCCGATGAAAACACGCAGTATCGTACGGAACTCGACAAGACTTTAGAGCAAGTTTTCGACCTGATTTCTAACGTTACGGGCAATTTGGCGAGCTTGTACTTCAATCATTCGGTCATACAACATTCGTTTTTAGATACCATTGAAAAAATAAATTCAGATGAAATATAAGCTAAGGCACCAAACGGTCTATACTTATGTAAATCCTGTTGATAATTACCAAAGTGTGCTCTGTTTAGAACCGCTATCGCAGCCCACTCAACTATGCCACAACTTTGATTTAGCAATTGAGCCACAGCCCACTAAGGTCTATGGCCGCAAAGACTTTTTTGGTAATACTCAGCATTATTTTTCTTTGCACGAGTCGCATAAAATATTGAAAGTGATTGCTTCGAGTGAAATTGAGATATTACCCCGAACTTCCGTGGCTATAAGTGCGGTTACGTGTGAGGAAGCAAAAACGAAGTTTCAGAATGACAATGCTTTAAAAATTGAGGTTTTGCAATATCAACTTCCAAGTCAGTTTATCAAATGGGACGATGAAATTAAGGCTTTTGCCGAAACTTGTCTTTCGCCCAATGTGCCGCTCTTTGAGGGTGTAAGTAAACTTTCTGCTAAAATTTTCCACGAATTTCAGTTTAAATCAGGTTTTACAAGTATAAATACACCCCTCAAAACCGTCTTGAAAGAACGCAAAGGTGTATGTCAAGACTTCTCACATTTGGCCATTGCGTGCTTGCGAAGCGTTGGTTTGGCAGCTCGCTACGTGAGTGGTTATATCGAAACAATTCCGCCAAAAGGAAAGCCTAAATTACAAGGTTCGGATGCATCGCACGCTTGGATTTCGGTTTATATTCCCGAAATGGGTTGGTGCGAATTTGACCCAACTAATAACCTCATTCCGAGCGATAAGCATATCGTTACGGCCTATGGTCGAGATTATGCAGATGTTGCTCCACTTAAAGGAATTATTTTTAGTTCGGGTGAGCATAAAGTGGCAGTAGAAGTTGATGTGATTCGTGAAGATTGATGCTAAAGCAATGATAGAAACCGAACGCCTGATTTTACGACCGCTGACTTACGAGCAATTACTTAAATACAGTAATTTAGATGATTCTTTAGAAAAAGAACTCAATACCGAAAAATCTCCGAGAAGTATATCTCCCGAACTCCGTGAAGCCCTCGACTACGGCATTATTCCGCATGTAGCGGACGAACGCCAAAACTACCTTTTCTCCACACTTTGGACGATTATCTCGAAAGAAAGCAACAAAATGGTAGGTGATGTGTGCTTCAAAGGCGAACCCAACATTGATGGTGAAATAGAAATCAGCTACGGTACGCACTTTGAATTTAGACGAAAAGGCTACATGACCGAAGCCGTTGGCGAGATGCTTAAATGGGCAAAAACACAATCGAGTGTGATGAAGGTTTTGGCAAATACCGAAAAGAATAACCTTTCTTCCCAGCGTGTGTTACGCAACAATGATTTTTCACAAATTGGTGAAACCGATGGGATTGTTTATTGGGAGAT
>NZ_JBMLRC010000065.1:13865-26299 GCF_049241225.1 Emticicia sp. | reverse complement strand
ACCACAACTGGCTGATGGTCAGATGGATAGCGTTGCTCAAATGAGTCAGTCAAAACGCCATATTTTAATACAGTTACTTGCTTACTCGTAAAAATATAGTCAATTCGGTTCTTTAATGGGGCATCAAATTTAAAACCATTGAATGTTCCTTCGGGGCCGTAAGCTGGCGTCTGAGACACTTGTTTAGAGTCGCTCAAAAGTGTCTGAATGTGCTGAATCTGCTCAGTTTCTGGCGTAGAATTGAAATCTCCTGTCAGAATTACGGATGCATCTTTGGCAATTTCTTGAATTTTCTTCACCATCAACTTTCCTGACTCACGACGTGCCACTACTCCTTGGTGGTCGAAATGCACATTGAAAACATAAAAGCTCTTTTTGGTCATTAAATCTTTGAATTTTATCCACGAACATATACGATTGCAGCAAGTAGCGTCCCAGCCTTTGCCGGGCACATCGGGCGTTTCGCTCAACCAAAAATCACCCGATTCTAAAACTTTAAAACGAGATTTGCGGTAAAAAATCGAAGAATGTTCTCCGCCTTGTTTACCATCGTCTCGGCCATTCCCAAGAAATGCAAAATCACCCATTTCGGCAATATCATCGAGTTGCCCACGCAAGCCTTCTTGAATACCGAAAATATCAAACTCATGGAAACGAATCAGTCCTTTTACCAATTCTTTTCGGTTTGGCCAAGCATTAATTCCGTCATTTTGAGTATTGTATCTTAGATTATAAGAAGCAATGGTGATTGGTGTTTTTTTCTGGGCGAACAGCCCCCCAACCCCCAATGGGGGAGTTAAAAGAATAAATAAGAATAGAATACTTTTTTTCATTTTATTAAGGTTTTGTCATAGATGAATAGGAAACAAAGATAAGGTAAAACCTATTTTACCTTCCATACATTAGCTCTCTATTTTAAAAAATTAATATTGACACTTATTTGGTTCCGAATACAATTCAATAACTATAAATATTTAGATGCACCTAAACTAAACAAAGATATTCCGTTCGTATCCGTAAACTTCTAGAGGCTTTCATAAAAAAGCAATCCTACAGCCTATGAATTATATTTTTTCATTTTTCCTTCCTGTACTCATATGCTTTTTCAACAATAAGTGTAAAATTGACATCTAATCAAACTAGCAAACATATTAAAAAAGTTATATTACAACAAACTAAAAATCTAATTATTGGGAACGTTATCGGGAACGATTGCATAGATTTATTTAATTTTTTATTTGGATATTTATATTTACTTGACTTAGATTTGAAACGTTTTAGAACTATTCTAATATATAAATTGATTTTTCAAACATAAGGTACTATGAGAATGAAATTTTGCAAATATTAGAATTTTTATATTTTTCTAAACTTAACTAAACCTCAAAAAAACAATCAAAATGAAAACAAAACTAGTTTTAACCACTGCACTTTTCGGGCTTTCTAGCTTAATTTTTAGCTGCGAAAAGGATCAGACTATCACTGAATCTCCGAAAGCGGTTTCGGAATCTGAAACCGAAATCAGCACAAGTAATGCTCTGAGATCTTTAAAAATTACAGCTACTTGTGGGGCTCAAGGCTGGGCATCACAAAATGGTGGCACTACAGGAGGTGGAACATCTGCCGAAACAGTAGTAAGCACGTATGCTGCACTAAAATCTGCGGTTCAGAATTCAGCAGTAAAAGTTATTAGAGTTACAGGAACTATCACCATTCCAGCAGCAGGTCGAATTTTATTTCAAGACCAATCAGGGAAAACTATCTATGGTGCCGCAGGAGCTCGATTAGTTTCGACTGACCAAACGAAAGATGGTTCGGGTATTTTAAGCATCAAACGTGTCAATAATTTACTCATCAGAAATCTCATTTTCGAGGGCCCTGGTGCTTACGATGTAGATGGGTGGGATTTGGCCGTAATTGATGCTTGTAAAAATGTTTGGGTTGACCACTGCGAATTCAGAGACGGAGTTGATGGTAATCTTGATATAAAAAATACTTCAGACTTTGTCACTGTTTCATGGACTAAGTTTAATTATTTAAAAGCTCCTCGTCCGGGTGGGCCTGGTGGTGCTGATGACCATCGTTTTTCAAATCTGATTGGTTCATCGGATAGTGCAACCGCAGATAGAGGAACACTCCGCGTGACGTTTGCCAGTTGCTGGTGGGGTCCGGGTTGTGTAGAGCGTATGCCACGCGTAAGATTTGGTCGTGTACATGTTATTAATAGTCTTTTCAATAGCTCAAATGCAAGTAAATGTATTATGGCAGGTAAAGAAGCAAATATTTTAGCAGAAAACGATGTTTTTGAAAATGCAAAAGATGCTATTTATCTGGTGGGTGGCCAAACGGCTCTTCAAGTGAAAAACTGTACTTTTACAAATGTAAGCGGCAATAGAACAGGTGTTGGTACAGCATTTACGCCTCCTTACACAGTTGCTCCTCGTAGTGCCGCAAGTGTAAAATCATCAGTAACAGCCTCTACTGGTGCTGGGGCTACTATTTCAGGAAATGTATGTACATTTAGCCCAATCTAATAAAAACATACCCCAAATCAAATTCTCAGCAGCATGCAATATTTCAGATTGCATGCTGTTTTTTTTTTATAAATGCTGGATTCTAATCTAATGGTAAAACAACTATGAATTAAGATAAAATTAGCAGATTATTAATCGCATTTTCTATTTTTGTATTCTTAAACCTTATCCGATTAAAATATCAAATGAAAAAAATCCTCATTTTACTCTTCATCAACAGTCTTGCTTTTGCCCAAACCCCTAAACCTTACGGTGCAACACCATCAGCCGACCAAGTGAAATGGCATAATATGGAATATTACGCTTTTATTCACTTTGGACCGAATGCGTTTACTGATAAAGAATGGGGCGATGGCACCGAAAAAGAAGAGATTTTCAACCCAACTCAACTCGACTGCCGTCAATGGGCAAGAATTTGCAAAGCAGCGGGCATGAAAGGCATCATCCTCACAGCCAAACATCACGATGGCTTTGCATTATACCCGAGTAAATATTCAACCCACACCGTTAGAGAATCGAAATGGAAAAACGGTAAAGGAGATGTTTTAAAAGAATTATCGGCCGCTTGCAAAGAATATGGACTAAAAATGGGACTTTATATTTCTCCGTGGGATAGAAATCATCCAACTTATGGTACACCTGAATACAACCAAGTGTATGTAAATATGCTCAAAGAAATTACAACTCAGTACGGTGATTTATTTGAAGTTTGGTTCGATGGTGCAAACGGTGAAGGCCCGAACGGCAAACGCCAAGTATATGACTTTCCGTTGTTTAACAAAACCGTAAAAACTTACCAACCGCACGCATTGATTTTTAGCGATGCTGGCCCTGATATTCGTTGGGTTGGAAATGAAAACGGTTTTGCTGGCGAAACTTGTTGGGCAACTATCAATGGTGATAAACTTTTCCCTGCGTATGATAAACCAGAACATCTAAATGTTGGTGATGAAAAAGGCACGCACTGGATTCCTGCCGAATGTGATGTATCGATTCGTCCAGGTTGGTTTTATCACAAAAACGAAGACAATAAAGTAAAAACCGACAAAGAATTGATGAATATTTGGAATAAATCGGTGGGGCGTGGCTCAAATCTCTTATTGAATATTCCAGTTGATAGCCGTGGTCTGATTCATGAAAACGATGAAAAAGCCTTGATGGATTTCAAGAAAATGAGAGATACTTATTTCAAAAATAATCTCTTGACTGCAGGTAATTTCAAAAAAGATTTTAGCAAAGACACCTACGATATTACGCTTACGAAGCCACAAACTTTCAATTGCTTTGTGGTGCAAGAAGACATACGTTATGGGCAGAGAGTGAAAAAATTCTATGTACAAGCAAAACTCAATGGAGAATGGAAAAACCTAACTTTTGCGACGACCATCGGGCATAAAAGAATTGTTTATTTCCCGACAACAACCGCCAAAGAACTCCGCATTGTGTTTGATGAAGCTTTTGCAAAACCAATCATCTCCAATGTGGCTTTGTATAATACGCCTGAGTAATTGAATTTTCTTTCATCAATGAGTGAGGGTGTTTAAATTTATTTTAGACACCTTCTTTTTATGTTTGATTGAAAGAAATAAAATTTCAACGAAAAGCTATATATTTGGACAACTAATGATAACATTCAAAATATAATGTTAGAGTTTGACGAAAAAGGAAACTTAACACCATATAGCAATATAGAAATCAGCTATGAAGAATTTGTAAAAAACTTTATCAAAAGTTTCCCACAGGACTCAACTCGGCATCAAATTCTCACTAATTTTGAGCATTTTCTTGAAGAATTTCGTTCAAAAATCTATCCTCATTTCAGTATTTGGATAAATGGGAGTTTCGTAACTCAAAAAGTAAGTCCTAATGATATTGATTGCTTAATTTTCATAAAGTATGAATGGTTCGAAATCAATGGGTTAGCATTTAGTAATTTCAAAACCACGATAAGACAAGATTATAAAAACTTAGACGTTTATTTTTTAATAGAATATCCTGAAAACCACAAGCATCGAATATTTACGGATACCGATATTTTCTATTGGAAAGATTGGTTCTCAAAAACTCGTAAAAATCAGAGTGGCAAATCATTTCAAAAAGGATTTATAGAAATAAAATTTTAAAATATCATGGAAGAATCACTCGAATTAAACAATAAAGATTATAAAATCATTGATATTCTTCATCAAATCGAAAAACTCAATTCGATGATTTTGCTTCATTCAAAAGAAGGTGGTATCCAATTTATGAAAGAACAATATGAAGAAATGAAAGCAAAATTATTAGTAGAACTAAATGATGAATTAAAGAAATACATTGGAAACACCTCTTATGCAATGGCAGCGTAAGATTAAATTTAAAAAGCATTATAAACCTGCCTTAGATTAATATCAATGAAAAAACTCCTCCTATTGTTTGCGTCAATAATCGCTTTAGCGTCTTGTCAGAGTAAAAATGAAACTACTACAACTGAAACAGCTTCAGCCGAAATAAAAGTTGATAGTGTAACTTATAGCCTTAAAACACCGCCTAAAATCACGAAAGATGGCGATACCGTTATTACAAGTTTTAGTGTAAAATATCCGAAACTCGTAGGTGGAAATGAAGCCGTAATCAGCAAAATCAATGCTCAGATTGAACAAATGGTGAAAGACCAAACTTTTAGCATAGATGATACTGTGCAAACCACAAAAACTGGTTCGATTGAAAGTTTGGCTAAAGGTTTTGTGAAAGAATTTGAAGATTTAGCCGCCGAAAATGATGATATGCCACTCATGGGCTGGGATTACGAAGGTTCGGGCGATACGCTCTTGATTTCACCTAAAGTAATTTCTATTTATTACCAAGTTTATTCTTTTACGGGCGGAGCTCACGGAAATTCTAACATTACTTATCTGAATTTCAATGCCCAAACTGGCGATTTACTGAAACTTACCGATATAGTTTCTGATACTACTGCTTTGAAGAAAATTGCCGAACTAAAGTTTGAGAAAAGCCAAAAAGCGTTTGCCAAAGACAACGACTTTGAATACGACCGAGCAAGCTATTTCTGGGGTAATCCATTCTTTTTACCTGCTAATATTGCCATTACAAAAACAGGGCTACTTTTCATGTACAATCCTTATGAAGCAGCAGCTTATGCTTACGGACCAATTTCATTTGACCTGACGTGGCAAGAATTGGGAACAATTGCGAAGAAAGAAATTAGGTGACGTTGTTAGTCAATGGTCGATTGTCAATAGTCCACGGTAATGTAAAAAAAGGCTTTCAAAACTATGTTTTTGAAAGCCTTTTTTTAAACTCCCCTTTAGGGGTCGGGGGTTACCATTCACACTCAGTACCTAACCAATCATAACCCGATTCAATCGGCTGACCATCAGGTGGCGTAAGTGCATTCGACGAAATCACTGCTTCTGGATTTTCTTCAAATTGTTTGATTTTCAACAATGCTAATCTTGCAAAACCTCCTCCATCGAACAATTTCCCAGAAACCCAAGTCTTAATATCATCAATGGCTGCGTAGGCGTTCATGCGTACTTCTGAGGCTGTTTCCTTATTATTTGCCAGTTTCATCAGATGGTCAAGATATTGCATCGCTACCATTCGGTCGATTTGAGCATAATAACTCATATTATCAACCATTTCTGGCTTCTTCCACAGCTTTTTATTCATTTCTTTCGTTATTTCTGAGAAAGTTGGCAAATCTGCTTTCAATACTCTTTGGCTCACGAGTCTCGAACAACGTTCTGGATTCAGAATCATTCTCAAAGTCAATCCAGCAGCCGCTTCGGCAGGAGCAAGTGGGTCGAATGCAAGTCCTGTATGACGCTTGAAAGTTTCTCTTGGATTGGCATCATATCTGAAAGCACGTGGAGGAATCATTTTTAGAATATGCTCAGGAACGGCCAAAAACTGAGGAGTAAGCGTTGCCATCAGAGCATTAAATGCCTCACGTTGTTTGGCAGCTGACACTGGCTCATAAACTACTTGACCATCGCCACGCAAAGCAAAATTATAATCTGCTCCGCCCAATACCTTCGATGCTGCTTCTACTTGGAAACGATGGAACATATACATTGGCACTAAAACCTCTTCCAGATTGGCCATCGGAGTCGATTTTGTAATTTTCTTTTCGTTAAAATTCTGTAAAGCAATTCTACGTAATTCCATTACTCTTTTCAGCTCGGTGGTGGCATCTGCTCCATTATCCCACAAGTGCGTGGTCGGACTCACCGAACCTTCGGGGCGAGCATCTTGGTCGGTCAAGAAACGTAAACCTTTACGAAGTGTATTCTGCACGATTTTCTCTAATTCAGCTTTCTCATTAACAGTTGCTGGAAAATCTTGGTATCCCCAAATGATAGATGCCTTATCGTAATCTCCAATTCCCATGGCATAAGCACGAGAAAGGTCGAATTTACCATTGGCATAATCAACCAACGGGTGCGGATAGTCCATTACCGAAGCACGACCAGCCGTACTTGAAATATAATTATGCGGTAAACCCAAAGTATGCCCAACTTCGTGAGCGGCCAACTGTTTCAAGCGGTCGAGCGACATTTGCATGATTTCTTTAACTTTCGACGAATCGGTTTCGTAATTACCCAAAAAACCTTGTGCAATCAAAAAATCTTGACGCACACGCAACGAACCAAGTGTAACTTTTCCTTTTAAAATCTCGCCAGTGCGTGGGTCAATGATGCTCGCACCATACGACCACCCACGTGTGCTACGATGCACCCACTGAATGAGATTATAGCGAATATCCATCGGGTCGGCATCGGCCGGCAGCAATTTTACTTGAAAAGCATCTTTATAACCAGCCGCTTCGTAGGCCTGATTCCACCACGCAGCCCCTTCCATCAAAGCTGAGCGAATTGGTTCGGGAGCACCAGGGTCCATGTAATAGACTATTGGCTTAACGGCTTCACTAATCATTGAGGTTGGGTCTTTTTTCTGCAAACGATGGCGAGAAATATAGCGTTTCATGATTGGTTCGCTCACCGGCGTGGCATAATCAAAATACTCGATTCCACCGTAGCCAATGCGTGGGTCATATTCACGAGCTTTAAACTCATTTTTTGATAAATCGGGGAGTTCTACAAACGAATGATGTTGATTCATTGTCACGATTGAAGCCGTTGGCACAACCTCACGTAGATATTGTCCTGCATTTTCGCCCGTGAGCGTAATGGTCATTTCAAACTCTGTATTTTTCGGAAAACTTTTACAATGAGGTAAATAAACCGTACTTCGCGAAGCATCAAAACGATAATTACCTTGTCGAGTACGAGCAATATCTTGCACAGCACCTACGGCATCTTGCAATAAAAATGGCGTTAAATCGATCAAAACTTTGCCATTACTTTCGGCTTTTACATCAAAACCAAAATGAACCGACTTTGCGAAAGACTCTTCAACGGCTCGGCGTTCGAGTGGGTCGTTTGAAATGGCACGGTAAGCATAATTTGGCTCAACCATCAATACTTTGTTGCCAGTACGTTGGAACTTCACGACGTGCTCTTGCCCCAAACGACCACGGTCAAGACCAATGTCGTTTGAACCAACTCCTTGTGCCAACGAAGGATAATAAAGCAATTCGGTATCGAATTTATCAATTTCGAGCCAAATTTTGTTTTCTTTAGCATTCCAGTAGAAGGTTAGGAAGCCTTCTTTTTTTTCCATTCCAGCCGTAAAGGCTTCGATGGTTTTGAGTTCTTGCGAAAACGCCAACGAACTAATTGTTAGAAAAATTAGGGTTTTGATGAAGTGTTTTTTCATAGATTTCTATGGTTTGGTTTGATGAATAAATTTGACAGGTTACAAACCTGTCCTACACAATTACTCTTTATACTTCTTCTCTCCTGCCCTGATTTCAGCATCAATGAAATTTTCTTTGGGTGGAATCGGACAAATGTAGCTCTCGTTATAAGCACAATAAAAATTATGGGCATTATTGAAGTCTATTTCTAATTTCTCATCATTTAGACTTTCTTTCGGAATATTGATAAAGCGTCCTCCGCCATAAGTTTCTTTGCCGCTCGTTAAATCTCTAAACGGGAATAAAAGATGTTCGCCTTCGTCAAAAAGGCTTACAGTAAAAGTCTTTCCATTGACCGAAAAAGTAGCTGTTCCTGCTTTTTTGATTTCGGTTTGAGTGCTATCTGTCATCAAAATCATTCCTTGTCCTGCACTTTCAGCCTTAAAATCAGCATCAATGATGAAATTTTTATCGGCATCGAAATATTTTATTCCCGAAAAATCTTTAAGCGAAGCAATCGGAGAATCTTTTTCTTCCATTAAGTTTTGTAAGAATTTCTCTCGCTGTTTTTTCACGGTATCGGCATAACTTTCAGACCCACTCAGCGAATAAAACATGATTCCGATAATACCGAGTATCATTATTACTAAAAAAACTTTGTTTTTAAACATATTTGCACGGTTTGTATGTTATTTAATTAAATGGATAAAATCCATTTGCTAAGTTAGTAATTTTAGCAAAAAACTGTTCTTTTTCCGACCTTAATTTCCGTTATTCGCAGCTCAAAAATTAGATAATTATGTTTACAGGAATCGTAGAGGCTACGGCCAAATTAGTAGATATTCATACCGAAGGCACAAACCTTACTTTTACATTTGAATCGAGCATTGCTCATGAACTAAAAATCGACCAAAGTGTATCGCACAACGGCGTTTGTTTGACGGTTGTTAGTTTAGGAGAGTCCACAGACCTCGGTCCACAGTCAACAGTGGGCAGTAAGCAAAATACCTATTCACCATCCACCATTAATCATTCACCATTTTATAAAGTTACCGCCATTGATGAAACTCTCAAGAAAACCAATTTAGGAAAACTAAAACTTGGCGATAAAGTAAACTTAGAGCGTTGTATGCCAGCCAATGGGCGTTTTGATGGACATATCGTGCAAGGTCACGTTGACCAAACGGGGGTCTGTACGGCCATCGAAGACCAAAATGGTAGCTGGTTAATTTCGTTTGAATACGATACAGCAAACAATAATATTACGGTAGAAAAAGGC
Source organism: Emticicia sp. (assembly GCF_049241225.1). Classification (NCBI taxonomy): domain Bacteria; kingdom Pseudomonadati; phylum Bacteroidota; class Cytophagia; order Cytophagales; family Leadbetterellaceae; genus Emticicia; species Emticicia sp. The sequence goes on along the minus strand of NZ_JBMLRC010000065.1, from coordinate 16,725 downwards.
TCAATTTGTGTCAATGGTGTGAGTTTGACGGTTGTAAACTCGAAAGATAATGGTTTTAGTGTGGCCATCATTCCATATACTTGGGAACATACCAATTTTCATCAGCTAAGTGTGGGAAGTGTAGTAAATCTCGAATTTGATATTTTGGGAAAATATATGCAGAAGATTTTGGCGAGGAAGTAAATATCAAAATATTTTTAGATTAATTGCTGTTTGCTTTAACTGTCGGTACCATCAAAATATGGTTTTAGCTAAAATATAAGATTTGGCTAAAGCCATATTTGTTTTCTTTACAGTATCCGTCGGTTAAAACCGACGGCAATGAAATATATGATAAAAAATCTTAACAAAAAAGGGAAGCATTTCTGCCTCCCATTTTTCATATAGTCATAATCGATTGATTTTCAAATACTAATAACTAATCAACCGACAAAAATCACTAAATCAACGCTCTGCCATTGGCACAAACGGGCGGTCAGTTGCACCAGTGTAAATCTGACGTGGACGACCGATTGGCTCTTTGTTAGCTCTCATTTCTTTCCATTGAGCAATCCAACCTGGAAGACGACCCAAAGCAAACATTACCGTAAACATGTTCGTCGGGATACCCAACGCACGGTAGATGATACCTGAGTAGAAGTCAACGTTTGGATATAGTTTTCTTGAAACGAAATAATCATCATTCAATGCTGCTTCTTCCAATCCTTTTGCAATTTCAAGAACTGGGTCGTTTACGCCCAATTTACCCAAAATATCATCGGCTGCTTTTTTGATGATTCTGGCACGTGGGTCGAAGTTTTTGTAAACTCTGTGGCCAAAGCCCATCAAGCGGAAACCTGAATTTTTATCTTTCGCTTTGTTTACAAACTTCATTACATCACCACCATCGGCTTTGATTTCTTCAAGCATTTCGATTACCTCTTGGTTGGCTCCACCATGAAGTGGTCCCCAAAGAGCCGAAATACCTGCCGAGATTGAAGAGTAAATATTTGCTTTCGATGAACCAACCAAACGTACTGTCGATGTCGAGCAGTTTTGTTCGTGGTCAGCGTGAAGAATCAATAATTTATTTAATGCTGCCGAAACGATTGGGTCAACATGATAATCTTCTACTGGAAGCGAGAACATCATGTGCAAGAAGTTTGAGCAGTAATCCAAAGAATTTTTCGGATAATTGATTGGGTGTCCGTGCGATTTCTTGTAGCACCAAGTAGCCAAAGTTGGGAATTTAGCCAACAAACGGATGATGTGAGTTTCAGTACGGTCTGGAGCTTTATCATCATACGAATCTGGGTAGAAACCACTCATGGCACTTACCAACGACGACATAACGCCCATTGGGTGTGCATTAACTGGGAATCCATTAAAAATTCGACGCATGTCTTCGTTCACAATGGTGTGCGTACGAATGTCATTTTCAAATTTATTGTATTGCTCAGTTGTTGGCAATTCGCCATAAATTAATAAATACGCAACTTCCAAGAAATTGGCTTTTTCAGCAAGGTCTTCAATCGAGTAGCCACGGTAGTGCAAAACACCTAACTCACCGTCCAAAAATGTGATTGCACTTTTGGTCGCACCTGTGTTTTTGTAACCGCTATCAATAGTGATGTAGCCTGTTTCGTCACGAAGTTTGGCAATGTCAATTGCTTTTTCGCCTTCTGTACCCTCGATGGTGGGATATTGGTATGTTTTACCGTCAAGTATTATTTCTGCTGTACCAGCCATAAGAAACATTAAGATTATGCGGGACTCCGCCCATTTGTTTTATTGAAATTCGCTGATGAATTATTTTGTTAATTCGGTGACAATATTAGTAAAAAAACTGCAAAAAGCATCGGCTACCAAAAAATATTTGTCGTAACAACAATAAATTAATGTACAGTTTTCTGATTATTATACTTTTTTGCAATTATAGGTACTTTTATAACTTATACAACTTATTTCTGTTGCAAAAAGTTTGCTCAATTTCTATAGATAATTACAAATTCAGTTTTTTTTTGTAGTTTCACTCTCCCGAAAAACTTTTATAATATGCTAACCGCCATTCTAATTGACGACGAAAAAGGGTGCTTGGATACGCTCGAAATTGAACTTCAAACTTACTGTCCAGATGTGAAGGTTTTGGCTAAATGCCAATCGGCCGAAAAAGCCCTTGAAGTACTTGATACTTTAATACCCGATATGATTTTTTTGGACATCAGTATGCCTCAAATCAATGGTTTTGATTTTCTGCTGAAAATCCCCAAAATCAATTTTGAAGTTATATTTTGTACTGCCTACGATGCCTTTGCTCTTACGGCTTTTGAGTTTTGTGCCATTGATTATTTACTAAAACCAGTATCAAAAGAAAAACTTGTTCGGGCGGTTGATAAAGTTCGTCAGAAACAACACAAGCAAGTTGATTTACAGAACTTGGAACTTCTTTTGGCTAATATGCGAGGCGGAATTCACCACAAACCCAATGTGGCTGTACCAACTCCCGAAGGACTGGAATTCATTTCGATAACTGATATTGTTTATGCCGAGGCCGATGGCAATTATTCTCGCATTTACATGACCAACAAAGAAAAAATCTTGATTTCTCGAACTCTCAAAGATTTAGAGGCTTTACTCTCAAATCATCCGTTCGTACGCATTCATCAATCTTATTTGGTCAATATGGCATACATAAAAAAATATGTCAAAGGAGAAGGAGGCTATGTAGTAATGACCAACGGGGCAACATTGCAAGTTTCGAGAGCTAATCGTATTAAATTAATGGATTTAGTGAGATAAATAGTCCACAGTCTACGGTCCACAGTTCACAGTCCACAGTCAACGGTCAATAGTTCACAGTCTATAGTCCACAGTCAATAGT
>NZ_JBMLRC010000065.1:3611-13765 GCF_049241225.1 Emticicia sp. | reverse complement strand
TATATTTAACGTTTTATTGGAAATAAGTATAAAGAACAATTTAATTGACAATATTTTACCACAGAGTTACACGAAGTACGACACGGAGTTACACAAGGGAAAATAGAAAAACTCTGGGCAACTCCGTGACGACCGTCGCTCGGTACAAAAAATAATATCGGTTCAATTTTTACTATTATTTACAATCTTGAATTAATACTTACTTGCGATTTATACAGCTTGTCATATTTTGCTTAGTTTTTAGCCTTAATTACAGTTTTGCACAAAAAACTGTTCCGATAATGCTATCTCGGCACCTGAATGACGAAGGTTTGCTTGACGCCACTCCCAACACTAACCTTTTTATAGATTCGACAAGTAAACTAAGCATCAACGAAGCTGACAAACAGTTATTTAAGCCATTAAAAGATTTTGCATTTGCACAGCTTTCTACTGAATACTATCAATATACTTTTTGGTTAAAACTGACGGTAAACAATCCCACAGACACGAGTATCAATGTATTGTTTACTACTGGCGTTCATAAAAGCCTCGAGGTTTTTAGAAAACAAGGCGGAGCGTTCATAAAACTCCAAACTACCAATCAGGCTCTGCGGCCCAACCAAAGAACCTATAAATTTGATGAATCATACCTACCTCTGAAGTTCGAGCCAAAACAATCGTACGAGTTGCTCATAAAGGTAACCGAACACCCGCAGATTTATTTCAAACTGAAACCCAAAATCATCAGTTATGCCGCTGAGTATGAAGATAAAATTAGGGCTTTTGATGATGAATATATTTATTTCGTTCACGATGGTATTTACATATCTATTTTGCTTTTTGTGGCAACCTACATGTTTATCATGTTTTTTATTGAACGTAAACGCTATTATATATACTACGGGTTCTATCTTTTTTTTCTGGTGTTATTTGGTTTTTGGGCCGTTGAACATTCGCCATACATCATGCTGATTTTCAGCTACTTGCCTTCTCTAAAGTTTTCTGCAAATAACAATACGTATTTACTCATTACAAATATTTTCTACTACCTTTTTCACTACGAATTTCTGGAATTACCTAAAATAGCTCCCAAATTCAGTAAAGTAATGGTCGGATACATCAAAATTCTTATCGGGCTTTTGGTAATAGATACATTTATCAATTTTGTGCTGAATGATTATTCGCTTGGAGGCAAAATATGGATTCTGACACAGCCTTTGATTGCTATTTTCGGTATTTACGGCACGGTTCAACTTTATCGCCTCAAAGGGCCTTTTGTTCGGTACATTCAAATCGGTAGTACGGTTCTGATAATAGGTGCAATCATTGGTTTTCTCGAACAACTCTTACTCATAAAGCCCGATGATAATGTTTTGATGAGACTCGCCCCGAGTTTTGGACTAAACTACGCAGTTTTGATTGAAATATTCTGTTTTTCGATGGCTTTAGCTTATAAAACATGGTTTTCGCAGCGTAAACGTAATCAGCTTTTTCGGTCAGTAAAGGAATCTGAATTACGCACACTTCGCTCTCAGATTAACCCTCATTTTATTTTTAATAGTCTTAATTCTATCAAAGCATATATTCTGAAAGACCGTCAGTTGGAGGCCTCCGAATATCTGACCGACTTTTCTACACTGATGCGGGCTATTTTACAGCAATCAAAAGAGAAATTTATCACATTGAATGAAGAACTCGAAACTACTTTACTCTACGTGAAGCTCGAAAATTTGCGTTTTGAAGATGGTTTTAGATTTAATTTTTCGATTGATGAAAGCATTGATACCGAAGAAATTTTAATCCCCCCTATGCTACTTCAACCATATATTGAAAATGCCATCAAACACGGTTTGATGAATAAAAACAATGACCGAATTCTTAATTTGAGTATCAATCAAGCATCGAAAGAAGAAATCCTGATAGTTATCGACGATAATGGCATTGGCCGAGAGCAGGCAGCTTTACAACGAAAAAATACAATTAAACATCAGTCAATGGGTATGAGTATCAACCACGAACGAGTACATCTTTTGAGTTTAACCAACGATTTACACATTTCGATAAAAATTATTGATAAAAAATCGCCCGATGGTAGTGCGGATGGAACAAGAGTAGAAATTTATTTACCAATTTGAAATTTTGAAACAACTCAAATTACATATCAAAAGTCTATCAATGGCAACGGTTTCGGTCAGAATCTTCTACGCAGCTTTGTATGTGTGCCTGAGCTGTTCAGTAGGATTTTCGCAGATACAACTAAAAGGCAAACTCAAAAAAAATACTTTTATCAATTATTCTTCCGAAGCGGCTCTATTTATTGATTCTTCGGCTAAGCTAATTCCAGCAAAAATTCCTCAACAAAAATTCGTTAGGTTAGCTAATGTAGAAATCCCAAAAAGCCTCATAAAAGGTTATAGGTATAATTTTTGGCTCAAATTTTCGGTCGAAAATCAAAGCAGCGATACACTTGATTTACTATTAACAACTGGGCCACATTATTCTACAATATTGTATCGTATAGAACACGACTCACTCGTAAAATTTGGCGAAGCACAGGAAAAATTCAGCAAATCCCAACGTCCGTTTCGCTCGGATGACCAGTACATCCCTACCCGATTTTTGCCCAAAAGTAACTATCAATTTTATGCAAAAATAAATGATTATCCACGAGAAGATTTTTCTTTACAAGTGATATTATGCGAGCAATCAACGGCAAACTTGCATAAACTCAATGCTTTCTACAACGAATACATTTATCTGATTACCTACGGTTTTCTGATTTCGGTTTTATTTTTTGTGGCTCTGTTTGTGTTTATATTTTATCTACTCGACCGCCAAATCTACTATTTATACTATGCTTCCTACACGATTTCGATTGGACTTTTTAATTTGTGGGAATACGAGCATTCGCCTTATATTCACCTTATATTCAACCAATTACAGTTCTTAAAATTCACGGGCAACAGCAATATTTATGTTTTCCTGACTCATATTTTTTATTTTTCATTCATCTTTGAGTTTCTCGAACTCAAATCTCGCTTTCCTTTATTGGCAAAAGTTTTCCGATGGGTAGTAATTAGTCTGGTCTTTATTTTACTGGCCGACATCCTTATCTTATTTGTATTCAAACGCTTAGATTGGAGTACGGAGTTATATTGGTTGTTTCAAGATATTTTTCCGATTCTCAATATTATTCTCTTATTTATGATATTTCGAGTGAAAGGACGTGTGGCTCGAAACATTCAGATTGGTAGCACTTTTCTGATGATCGGAGGACTGGCAGGCTTTCTGACTCATTATTTCGATAATACACAATTTATTTTACTCCGAATCGACCCAAGTCTTTTGTTTGCTGCGGGTACTTTACTCGAAGTTTTTTTCTTTTCGATTGCCATCGGAATCAAAAGCTACAATATTCAGAAAGAGCAAAAATCATTACAGAAATCGGTCATGGAGTCGGAGCTACGCACGTTACGCTCGCAGATAAACCCGCATTTTGTGTTCAATAGTCTTAATTCCATCAAAAGTTATATTCTAACTCATCGTTCGACCGAAGCCTCTGAGTATTTAACCGACTTCTCGACACTTATGCGTTCGATTTTGCAGTATTCTAAAGAACAATTAATTACGCTCGAAGAAGAATTAGAAATTTCCTTGCTCTATTTAAGCCTCGAAAAACGCCGTTTTGAAGAAAATTTTCTAATAAAATTTGAAATAAGTGAAGAAATTCAGACCGATGAAGTGCTGATTCCACCCATGCTCCTACAACCGTATCTCGAAAATGCTATCAAACATGGTTTAATGAATAAAGAAGGTTTCAGAGTTTTAAGCCTTTCCGCAATAAAAGAATCTGAGAAATATATCAGAATTGAAATAGAAGATAATGGGATTGGGCGAGAGCGTGCAGCTTATTTAAGAAAAAACACACCTAAGTATCAATCAATGGGCATGCATATCAATGATGAACGAATCAATTTATTAAGCAAAACCAACGATTTTTTGATTGAAATTCGTGTGGAAGATAAATTTTCGGATAATAACGTAGCCGAAGGTACAAGAGTAATTATACGTATTCCGATAGCGTAAAAATACCATTCAATAAAAAAAACACTGCCAAATAATAACTCAAACCTACCAAATATCCACCAAACCTACCAAATACTAAATGCGACTACCATTATAATTACTTTCTTGGCAACTTTGTTCTAACAATAACAAACCAAATAGCCATGAAAACTTTCTTTACAAAACCAACCTTTTGCGATCCTCAACTCATCTGGTTTGACCACGGAAAAACTTGTGTCCGACCCGAAGAGGTGGTTTACCTGAGTAGCCTCGAAAACTACACCGAATTTCATCTAAAATGTGGCAAAAAAGTTGTCTCTTCTCGCACACTCAAAATTCACGAAACACAGTTGATAAAAAAAGGACAATTTGCTCGTGTACATCGAAAGTTTATGCTCAATCTTCAATATCTCAAGCAAATCGAACGCCACGGGGAAGAACACATTGCTCTTCTAACAACTGGCGATAAAATCATAGTGTCGAGACGTAAAGCCAAGAGTTTCGGAAATCAAGATTGATTACTTTTCATAAACACGTGGTATGATTACGGCTAAAAATATGCCTAATCATTCCATGTGTTTCGTTATTACAACAACTAAATTCGAGTAGGTATCACTTACTCAAATCTTAAGTGCTTCACTGACTCACCAGAATTAGCCAATTCGTTCAACGAGTCAATACCAATCTGTAAGTGTCTTTCAACAAACGAGCTTGTTACTTTCTTATCACTTTCTTCGGTCTTTACACCATCAGGAATCATCGGGTTATCAGATACCAACAATAAAGCTCCGTGAGGGATGGCATTTACAAAACCAACTATAAAGATGGTAGCGGTTTCCATATCAATGGCCATTGCACGAAGTTCACGCAAGTAATCTTTAAAAGCCTCGTCGTGTTCCCATACACGGCGGTTGGTTGTATAAACCGTTCCGGTTTGATAATCTAACTCGTGTTTTTTAATCATTGAGCTAACTGCTCTTTGTAAGCGGAAAGATGGCAAAGCAGGAATTTCGGGACGAGCATAATCATTGCTTGTTCCTTCGCCTCTGATGGCGGCAATCGGAAGTATCAAATCACCAAGTTTGGTCGATTTCTTCAAGCCACCCACTTTACCCAAGAAAAGAACTGCCTTTGGCATCACGGCCGTGAGCAAGTCCATTACGGTTGCGGCTACTGCACTACCCATTCCGAAATTAATGATGGTAATGTTGCCAGCTGAGGCAGTTTGCATGGCACGGTCACGGCCTTTTACTTCTACTCCGAATTTCTCGGCAAACATTTCTACATAATTACCAAAATTGGTCAATAATATATAAGGTCTGAACTCTTCGAGGGGAGTACCAGTGTAGCGTGGTAGCCAGTTTTTTACGATTTCTTCTTTTGTCTGCATAGTTATTGCTATAAATTTGTTGTGAAATGCTGTAACGTTGATTACAGGATATTAGAGTACCCAACCCAAAATTTACGATATTAGTTCCAGCGTACCAAAACTTTTCTTAAATATGCACCAACTTAATCTTCCGCCCTACGCTTATAAAATTAAAGAAATGGACGGAAAAACTTATATTTTTGATACAATTCGTAAGAAATATTTGGTTCTCACACCCGAAGAATGGGTAAGGCAACACTTCATTAATTTATTATTAAATCATTATGGTTATTCAAAAAATCTGCTAAGACTGGAAGGAGGGCTGAGATATAATCGCCTACAAAAACGAACCGATATTGTGATTTTTGATAATGAGGGAAAACCATTTTTATTGGTAGAATGTAAAGCAGCCGATGTGGCTATCAATCGGGCCGTTATTGAGCAGGCATCACGCTATAACCTGACGTTACGATGTCCGTTTATGGTTGTAACTAACGGAATCAATACCTTTTGCTTTAAAGTTGACTTTGAAACTGGCCAATACGAACAACTGAAAGATTTACCAAAAATCAATAGGCTATAGGTTTTCACCCATAGCCTATGATAAATCTAATTTTTATGCTATCGCTCAAACAATTAATTTAGGCTCACAACGTGTTCTATAATTTCGAGAGCGTCGGTTTCGGCCTGCTTGTCTTTATCGTCAAAGATGATAATCAAGAAAAAATTGGTGTGGCTTTTTGGGTCAATCATCCCCGAAAACATTACTCGATGACCATCCTTAAAACCTTCTACATAATAGCCATCAAGGCCATCGCCTTCGATTGTGTGTTCGGCATCAATTTCTTGTAGCTTCATGGCATTTGCACCAGCAATCACGGCCTCGTCCATATCATCGGCTGAAATATTTTGCTCAAAAATGTGCATCATCAATTCCATACCATCGCCTTTCATTTCAAAATCGTTATTGGTATTTTTTGTTACTTTAAAATCATCAGGAACGGTAATTTGTAATTTATAACGCTCCCATACATAAGTTTTGTCGGCAATAAAGCCAAAAGAAGAAAGCGTAATAAGTACGATAGAAGTAATTAATGTTTTCATAGTTCAAATACATTTAATAGGTTAATAATGAGTAATATATCGAGCCAAAGGTATCTATTTAGTTAGATTGCAGCATCAATATCGACCATAATTTTATCAACTGGTAAAGAGTTTGGCCATCAACTCCCCTATTTTTATGATTTTGAGGTAAAAATCATTATTTTTTCAATCTAAATTTTTCATTATACATAATTATTCTTACCTTTGCACCCTCATTTTGAGAAAAATAAATTTTATCATTTAACACTGTTTTTAGTATGTTTCAAAACCAGTATGAGACAGTTTTCATTCTAACTCCCGTTTTATCTGAAACTCAGATAAAGGAAGCTGTCGACAAATTCAAAAAAACATTAACTGATTCAGGTGCAGAAATCGTTCACGAAGAACATTGGGGACTTCGTAAATTGGCTTACAGCATCCAGAACAAGAATACGGGATATTATCAATTAATTCAGTTTAAAGCTGCCCCTACGACAGTTGCAACTTTGGAAACTGACTACAAACGTGATGAGCGTGTAATGCGTTATTTGACTACGAAATTAGACAAATATGCTATTGATTACAGCGACCGCCGTAGCAAAGGACAAATTGGCAGAAAAAATGTAGAAACAGCTCCGAAAGAAGCAGAAACTGAAAATTAAGATGAGAAACAACGCAATGTCACTCGTAAACGACCCTGTGGATAGAAAAGACCAGGCTCGCAAAAAATATTGCCGCTTCAAAAAAGCAGGTATCAAATATGTTGATTACAAAGACGCAAACTTTTTATTGAAGTTTGTAAACGAACAAGGAAAAATCCTTCCTCGTCGTTTGACTGGAAACAGCCTTAAATTCCAACGTAAAGTATCGGTTGCCATCAAACGTGCAAGACACTTAGCTTTGATGCCATTCGTAGCTGATGGACTTAAATAATTGTGAATGACCGAATGAATCAATGAGTAAATTATTATTTTCTCATCAATTTATTCAAAATATTTACATTTTAACAAAACTGAGTGTTCGAGTATTTTTATTCATTAAATCTATCATTCACTCATTCAATCATTAATTAAGAAATGGACATAATATTAAAAACTGATATTGCTGGTCTTGGATATAAGAATGACTTGGTTGCTGTAAAACCTGGTTATGCTCGTAACTATCTAATCCCGCAAGGTTTTGCTCAGTTAGCTACTGAGTCTAACCGTAAGATTTTAGCTGAAAATCTTAAACAAGCTGCTCACAAAGCTGAAAAAATCAAAACTGCAGCTTTGACATTGGCAGAAGAAATTGGTGACATGGTAATCACTATTCCGATGAAAACTGGCGAAAGCGGTAAAATTTTCGGACGTGTTACTAACACTCAAGTTTCTGACTACTTGAAAGAAAAAGGATTCGACATCGACCGTAAGAAAATTACGATGGATGATGTGAAATTCGTTGGTGATTTCTCAGCAATCCTTGACCTTCACAAAGAAGTTAAGCACAAAGTTGCAGTTAGCGTAGTAGCTGAAGCATAATTTAAGGCTTTGTGTAAAAATATAAAGGCGTGTATTTCGAAAGAAGTACACGCTTTTTTGGTATCTAATAATTTATCAATTTCTGAGATGGTCGATATATTTTCAATCCTTCAACTAATGTAAAATCTGAAAGATTTAAAGTTAATACTTCAAGGCTATTAGCTTTGGCGATGGCAGCAATCAATGCGTTAGGAATACCAATTTGCCGACTTGATAAATCAGACATTATTTGTATAAATATTTTTGAAGCATCTTTGGTAATATTGTACCGATTAAATTGTCGAATAAGTGTTTTAGTTTGTTTTCTTCACCCTTTCTCATTCCGAAATAAATTTCACCAATTGTCACATCACAAATTGCTAAATTCTCATAGCCAATCTTCTCTAATTCATCGATAACTATCGAATTACCTCTAAAAATCTCAAAAATAATATTCGTATCACAAAGTATCATTTAACCCCACGACCTCCCCACGCTTGTTTTCTATAATCACCAAAATCTTTCCACTCGGTTCTGTCTTTCCAGATACCAAATGTATTGTTGATTGCTTCCTTTATGTCTGATTCCTTTTCACCTTTTTCAAATGAAACTTCATCCTCCACGTGATTACTGCTGAAAGTAATATTCATTGCTTTCAACATATCAATTAACAATTCTTCCTGTTTTGGTGTGACCTCTAATTCTAAGATTGTTCTCATCTTTATCCTATTTTCTAATCAAATCAAATAAAAAATCATTAAACACCCAATCTTACTTGTAAACTTTCACTCTCATTTACAAGAAAAAGGATTCGACATCGACCGTAAGAAAATTACGATGGATGATGTGAAATTCGTTGGTGATTTCTCAGCAATCCTTGACCTTCACAAAGAAGTTAAGCACAAAGTTGCGGTTAGCGTAGTAGCTGATGCATAAGACTTAGTGTTTTGACATATAAAAAGCGTGTATTTCTGATGAAAAACACGCTTTTTTTGTGCATATTTTTACCAAAACAAATCACTTCCACAATAAGCCTAAACAAAAAGTATTAAAAAATTGTAAATTGCATAGTCCTTGAAAAAAGGTGTGAGCATGAAAAACTTTTTCATGAACTAAATGTTTTTTCAATTAAAAACCTTAACAAAAATGACTACAACAAGACCATTTCGAATTGTATTTGGCTTATTATTAACTCTTTCTATTACTATTGCGGGCTTTAAGTTTATTGACTTCAACGAACCGAAAATCTCGTTGGAAGGCTATCAGATTGAAGATGGTTTTGAGCTGAGCGTGATTGCTTCCGAAAAACTCTTTAAAGCCCCCGTAAGCATGGACTTTGATAATAAAGGGAGAATGTGGGTGGTAGAAATGATTGGCTACATGCCAAACCTGGAAGGTATCGGCGAAGAAGAACCCAACGGCCGAATTTCGATATTAGAAGACCACGACAAGGATGGTATCATTGACCATTCTAAAACTTTTCTCGATAAACTCACCTTACCTCGTGCGTTGGCTCATGTATACGGCGGACTCTTATATACTGACGGGCCAAAACTTTGGTTTGTTGAGATTAAAAATGATAAACCAGGTAAAAAAACGCTCGTTGACCCAATTTATGCCGAAGGAGGCAATGTGGAACATACCTCGAATGGCTTAATGATGAACGTTGACAATTGGATTTATAACGCCAATTATAATTTTAGGTATCAGCTACGCAATGGAAAGTGGATAAAAGAACCAACTTCGTATCGTGGACAATGGGGTATCACGAAGGACAACTTCGGGCGACTCTACTACAACAACAACAGTGTGCAGCTACAAGGCGATTATGTTTTACCTAATAAAGCTATTAGAAATAAGTTTTTCAAACCTTCGGCTTCGGAAGGACAACGACTTACTTCCAATAAAGTATATCCGATTCATGCAACTTCGGTCAATCGTGGCTACCAAAAGGGCGTTTTGGATGAACGAGGCTATCTAAAAGAGGTTTCAGCTTCATGTGGACCTTTGATTTATAGAGGTGGAGCTTTTCCGGCTGCCTACAATCAAAATGCGTTTGTTTGTGTGCCAGAGGCGAACCTAATCAAGCGAAATACCTTAAACTTTAATAATACTCAAACTACTGCTAATCAGGCTGTTGAAGGTAAGGAGTTTAT
>NZ_JBMLRC010000065.1:0-3511 GCF_049241225.1 Emticicia sp. | reverse complement strand
ACTACCAAAGATTTAGTTGCATTGCTGAGCCATTCGAACGGTTGGATAAGAGATAGAAGTCAACAATTATTGATTCAGAAAAAAGACATCAGTATCGCAAAAGATTTAATTGCCTTAGCCAAAAGTTCAAATGAGTTTTCGACTTCGATTCATGCCTTGTATACGTTGGAAGGACTGAGTTTGTTGAGTTTTGGTACTGTATCCGACATCATTAGCCAATCGAAACAGCCCGAAACGATTGCTCATGCCTTGGGGCTTATCGAACGCTACGCATCTGCTCAAAATACTCCGAAAATGCAAGCAATGGCTACCCAGCTATTGGCTCAGAATAACGAAATGATTGATTTATATGTAGCATTTTCGATGAACAATTGGTTGAAAGCAAACAACGATGTTTTTATGCCAATACTTGCACAAATTGAGAAAAAATATGCCGAAAAACGCATTTTGCAAGAAGCCATTGTAAGTAGTTTGGCAGGAAAAGAGCAGTTGTATATTGATACTCAAAACCCAAGTGCAACCCTGAAAAACAACTTGACGATTGCTATTAAAAACAATGAGAAGAAAGAGCCTAACCCAATCTTTGTAAAGGAAACCAACACGGTTGACAACAGAACCAGAGGCTTGCAACTATTCCGCTCGATATGTGCTACCTGCCACGGAGCTGATGGCAAAGGTATTCAAGATTTAGCCCCACCATTAAAAGGTTCGGAGTATATTGATGGCTCGATGAAGCGTTTAGCAGCTATTATTTTACACGGTTTGGGCGGGCCAATTAGCGTAAATGGAAAAGTTTATCAGTTAAATAATGAAATGCCGGGTCTGATAAATAACAAGGATATCAGTGATGAAGATATTGCGGATATTATTCGCTATACTCAAAATGCTTTGGCAAAAGAAGGGAAAAATATCTTTGCCAGTGATATAAAAAAACTAAGAGATAAAAAACCAGTCGGAGGCGTTTATGATGAAAAACAACTCTTAGAAACGGATTTTGAAAAGTAATATTTTTGAAAAAAATACCGAACACGAGCCAGCTTGATTTTTAAATTTTCTGAAATTCGAGCTGGCTTGTGTTTTTGTAAACATCTATTAATCAATTCATTAATACGTCAGTTTTTTAATATTATCCATATATCCGCGGCTGACTCGCACTACATCGCCATTCTGCATAATGACATCGTAGCTACTGATTTGCTTCTGGATTTCTTTTACAAACTCGAGGTTGATGATGGAAGACCGATGCACTCTGATAAAATTTTGTGGGTTTAGTTTATTTTCGAGATTACTGATTCCATAATTGCTCAAAAAACTACCTCGATTAGTAATAATTTTTGAATAATCGCCCTCGGCTTCAATCCAAATAATCTCTTTTACATTAACTGTTATAAGCTTTTGGTTTTGCTGAATCAGTATTTTTTCGGGGAATTGCAAAGGATTAATAATACTCTCGACCAAAGGCTGAATCGGAGATAAATTTTGTGTTTCATTGGTGCGTAGTTTCTGAATGGCCGCCTTGAATCGCTCACGCGTGTAGGGTTTCAATAAATAATCTATGGCATGCACCTCAAAAGCTTGCAGTGCGTATTGGTCGTAGGCCGTTGAGAAAATAATCTGTGGAATCTCTTCGAGGTGTTTGAGGACATCGAAACCCGTGAGGCCTGGCATCTGAATATCCATAAACACAATATCGGGTTTAAATTCATTGATAATTTTGATGGCATCTACGCCATTGTTGGCCTCGCCAACTACAATAAGTGAAGTAAAATCCGCCAAATATTGCTTAATTAGGGTACGTCCTGCGGCCTCATCGTCGATGATAATTACTTTCTGCATCATGATAAAATTGGAATTTTGAACCAAACTTTTAATCCATTGGGTAGGTTGGGGCTGAGATGAAGTAGCTCGCCAAACATCTTTTCGAGCCTTAGTTTGGTGTTGGTGAGTCCAATTCCTTTTCCGATTACCTCCTCTTGGCTGTTGAGTCCGACTCCCGTGTCATTTACTTCAAATATTAGATAATTATCGTTTTTTTCGATTTTAATTTTCACCTCTCCTCCCTCAATTTTTGGCGAAATGCCGTGTTTGATGGCATTTTCGACGATGGGTTGTAATATCATCGGCGGGATTTTCAGATTCAATAACTCGTCACTGGCTTCAATCGAGGTTTTCAACCGACTTCCAAATCTATTCTTCTCTAAGGCTAAATACTTTTCAATAAATTCTAATTCGTCTTTGATTTTTACGTAATCTACCCTCGACGCCTTCAACTGATACCGAAAAATATCGGCCAATTCGGCAATCATTTCGCGGGTAGCTTCCATTTCGGGCGGAACACTCGCACTGATAGTATTAAAAACATTGTACAAAAAATGTGGGTTCAGTTGGGCTTTGATGGCCGAAAGTTCGCTTTCGAGCGTAGCTTGGCGAAGACTATTCTCAATTTCTTTTTGCTGCTGAAATTTCACGTGGTACGCATACGCATGAAAAAAACCAAACTGAATGATGTAAATCAAGGCGGGTATGTAAATATCCCAGATTTGACTCGAACCACGTAAATGTCCACGTCCTAAAAATTCCATCGTGGCATAAAACAATTTTTGCCAAGTGATTACAAAAATAACGAGCGTACCGAAATGCAAAAAAACCTTTGTGGCGAGCGACCAATGCGGAATCGACCTAAAATAAAAGTACCAAATAGGTATTGTAAGGATGAATTTGATAGAATAATCGAAAAACTGACTTACCAAATAGTTTTTGAGTAATTCTGGAAAAGTGATTTTTAAGTATGCCAACTCGTTGAAAGTCAGGGTAATACAATAGAGCAAATACAGAACGATATAGATACCAACAACGGCCAACAATTCGCCGAGTCGTATTCGCCAAATAATAGTCTTATTCCAGTTTATCATCCGATGTGCTGCTTCTTAGTTTATTTTATTCAAATCTCAAATAATTCTTTCGATTCTGCCAAACTTTTCCGACGAATTGCACAATACACTGTTAAACTACATTTTTTGCAATTCGTCGGGTTATTTGTCGGTTTGCCGAATAACCATTTTTTAATACCTAATCTCGACTCAATTTTGTAGCATAAAATTTAAAAAATATTCATGAAAAAGCTATTACTTAATCTCATTTATTTATTTGTGAGTGTTGCCGCTTCGGCACAAACATTCTCAATTAGTGGATTGGTCAAAAACCAACAAAACGAGGGTGTTCCGTTTGCTACCACAATGCTCTATAAACTTAAAGATTCTATGCTCGTAAAAGCCGAAATCTGTACCGAAAACGGTAGTTTCAAAATCAACGGCATCAAGCCCGATAAGTACTATTTTATGGTTAGTAGTGTAGGTTTTCAAAAGTATCGTTCGGTAAATTTTGATGTAATTGACCGAGCAATTGATTTTAGTTCGATAATTATGAACGCTGAAAATCAATTGGCCGAAGTGAAAGTAAAAGCCCAAAAACCACTCGTAGAAGTGCTTGCCGATAAAACGGTTTTCAATGT
>NZ_JBMLRC010000064.1:0-3232 GCF_049241225.1 Emticicia sp. | reverse complement strand
TTTGATTTGATGCTACAAAGTAAATACACTATTACGCAGTCTATTTGCGTAGGTAAAAAATATTTTTCAATTTACTATGATTTGCAATTCACGATTTGCAAATTGCAAATATCTCTTTAATATTATGAAAAAACATAATGGAATGCGACCGCAGGATATTTTGATTATCCTAAAATTGTTATCAAGTTCAAAAGTTTCAAACGCTTGGAATGAAGTCAATGAAGATGAAGGAGTATATTCATTAAAGCAGTTTATCTTGATACCCAATAATAACAAAAAAATCGCTAGTAGCCTCCAAATTAGTGAAGCAGAAGTATCAGAATCACTTAGAAGGTCTGAGTATTCGGGCTTAATTTCTGATGCAAAAGTAAAAAAAGTAAATAAAAGAGCCTTCATGGAGTTTATATTGTATGGTATAAAATACGTTTTTCCGACGAAACCTGGTGCTTTAGTTCGTGGTTTTCCAACGGCACATTCTGCACTTCCACTAAAAAACAATATAGTTTCGGAAGAAGCATTTGTGTGGGAACACGCAGAAGGAACTCAACGTGGACAGATGATTGAACCACTTTATCATACAGTTCCGTTAATTGCCCAAAATGATGAAAATCTTTATGAATTATTGGCCTTAGTTGATGCTATTCGTACAGGTTCAGCCCGTATCATTAATCTGGCATCACAAGAATTAGAAAAAAGAATTTTAGACACATGGTAAATCTGTATAAAAACATTGTTCGTATAAAAGTTCTTGCAGAAGCATTAGAAAAACTCAATCACAATATAGTTTTTGTGGGTGGAGCGGTTGTAGAATTATATTGTGATGACCCAGCACGAGGAGAATCACGTCCAACTGATGATGTAGATATTGTAATTGAACTACTAAATAGAGGTTCGCACGCTGAATTAGAAGAAGAATTGCGAAAAATTGGTTTTCGCAATGATATAGACTCTAAAGTGATTTGCCGATATAAATACCATGACATTGTGGTTGACATAATGCCAACTGATGCCGAAATACTGGGATTTACTAATAATTGGTATAAAGACGGAATCAAAAATTGTACGAAATTTGATTTAGACAATGGGCGTAGTATTCAGATTTTCTCAATTTGCTATTTTCTTGCTTCTAAACTTGAAGCATTGAAATCAGAGCGACACGGAAAAGACTATCGCTTTAATAGTGATTTTGAAGATATTATTTATCTATTCGATAATAGAATGAATATCAAAAATGAAATCTTAGAAAGTGAGGGTGATATAAAATTGTATCTTCAAGCAGCACTAAATGCACTTTTAAAACGTGCGTACATTGAAGAAGAGATTTCATCAAATTTAGGTTACTCAAATATTCCTAAAAGACAAGAACGTATTGTGTCGATTTGGAAATCAATCATCAGTTAAAAAAATGCCCGCTAACCGCAACGCCCTTATTCGCTATAAAGTTATTGATAGCTGTCTGCAAAGACGCCACCGAAAATGGACACTCGAAGATTTAATCGAGCAGGTTTCTGAGGCTCTTTATGAATACGAAGGTATGGATAAAGGCATTAGTAAACGCACAATTCAGGCCGATATTCAGATGATGCGAAGCGATAAATTGGGTTACTTCGCCCCTATCGTAGTGCTTGATAAAAAATTTTATACTTACGAAGACCCCAATTATAGCATCACAAATATCCCAATTTCGGATGCTGATTTGGGCAGAATGAACGAGGCCGTTGAACTTTTGAAACAGTTTAAGGGCTTTTCGCATTTTCAGCAACTCAATGAAGTGGTGCAAAAACTCGAAGACCACGTGTACTCGGTGACAAATAAGAAACGCTCAATCATTGATTTCGAGAAAAATGATAATCTACGTGGACTTTCGCACCTTGATTTGCTTTATAATTCGGTGATTCATCAGAAAGCCGTACAAATGACTTATCAATCATTTAAGGCTCGGGCGGCAAGTGTGTTTTATTTTCACGTTTGGTGGCTGAAAGAGTTTAAAAATAGATGGTTTGCGGTTGGTGTGCGAAACGGACAAAAAACCGTAACTCATTTGGCACTCGACCGTATTTTGGAATTAAGTATTGAAGAAAAAATAGCTTACCGAGAAAACACCGACCTCGACCCCGAATTGTATTACAGAGACACCATCGGCGTAACAGTTTCGGAAAATATGCGGGCTGAAAAAGTACAAATTTGGGTCAATCTCGAACACGCTCCGTATGTCGAAACCAAGCCTTTGCATCATTCTCAAATTGTGTTGGAAAGGCTCGATGATGGCATCATCATTCAGATTCAAGTACAGTTGAATCTTGAATTGGAGAAAGAAATACTTGGCTTTGGTGAAGGAATGAAAGTTTTAGCACCCGAAAGGCTCAAAAAAAGGATTTTTTCTCGAATGAGTAAAGGTTTGCAGAATTATGAATCGTAGCACAATTTTCCTTCCCGAAATACAGCTATATCCTAAGCATTTTTCAGAAAATCATCAAACATTTGAATACTACGAAAGCCCTTTTTTCTTAAACCATCGTGTAAAACTTGGTCACGGGTCAATAAAGTAATGTCTAATTGCATTGATAAAGCCACATAAGCTACATCTTTTATATCAATATCGCTGACTAAGGCGATAGCTTTTTGTTTCACATTTTCATCAATCACATAACTGGGTAGAAAGTGTACATTGGAAAACACAAAATAAGAAAAGTGCTTGAAAGAATCATTGTCTAACTTTGCTTTTTGCAAAATAATTTTCTGGTATTTATCAATTTCTATAAAAGCAAAATCACTACTTAAAAAAACGTATTCTTTCAATAAATTTCGATAAACTGCTTTTCCACTTATAAGGATTGACATCAAAACATTGGCATCAACAATGTAAGTTTTCATTGTGCTTCTGTTTCAAAGTTATGCTTATAGGTGTCCCAAGCAAGGTTGCGTGCTACTTGCCAGCTTGGGTCGTTGCTTAACTGCAAACCATCTAATTCTTCGGCTGCTTCTTGTAGGTCAATCTTTCTTTTGAGTTCTTTCAACCATTCTCCGATTTTTGTTTCGATTTGCTGCCTACCTAATGTTTCAACAATCGAATCATCAATTTTGAGCGTTATTTGTGTCATAATTTCTCAACTTATTAGCTAAAAGTAAACAACTATTTTCAGAAAAACAAATCAAAATTATAGACTATCAACTCAATTTCACCGCCCAAGCACGCTCGAATACATCGCCTGCGGGTAGAATATTGATACCT
>NZ_JBMLRC010000063.1:5669-9316 GCF_049241225.1 Emticicia sp. | reverse complement strand
AGTTGAATTTGGTCAGAAGCTGGGTTGGGCGAAACTTCAAAATTGGTAATGGTTGGTTCGTTGGTTAGCAAGGTCATATCAAACTTGCACAAAAAAACTTCGTAACCTTTCAATGTTATATTTTGACGGTAATTTTTGTAAGCTACTTCTATCGTCACAACTTCGTTTTCGTCTTTGGCATAAGGATTATGAGCGGCAACCAGCAATTCATTGCCCTTAGCAACGGCTCGCCAAATGGGTTTTCTGGTATCTACATAATCACGAGCGGTTGTCTGAATCACCAACTCATAATTGCCCGTAAACATCTCTTTATACTGCGAAAGTCGGTACAAACCATTGATAAAATACTCGTAAGTGGCATAGTTTTCATTATTACTAAAAGTACCAGGGTCGTCCCAAAGCCATAAACCTTTTGCTCCCGAAAAAAATGGAAAAATGGCAGTCGCCTCAGCCATAAACGGTCGAATAAATTTCTTGACAAACTGCGGTGTATAACTGTAGCGAAGCCAAACAAATGGAATAATTGGCTTGTTAGTCCAAGCTCGATTTACCTCGATTTGGAACAATAAGTAAGCCAGATAATCAGGTGCAAGTGGATTAGGAAAATCATAATAATAATAAGCGGCTGGACTATAAAAATCTTGATTATCGTAGGCAGTTCCTCCGAGAGCATTCTTAGAAAAATCATAATTGATATAATTCAGCAACGAAACATCAGAAGTCCATTTTTGCCAAGAATTTCCTGCAATATTGATGTAAGTATTCAAAATCGGAGCATCGGAATAACCACCGATTTTGGTGCTTGGGGTAATATACTTCTTGGTTTCGATAAACGCTTGCCCGTATAGGGTTTGAATATCTTTTTTGTATTGCGTAATAAAAGACTGATTATCAAGACTTCTGAAAGCCAGTGGTGTAGTTGGATGATTTCTAAGCAACAAAATCGAATCATTCGATTTTATTTGAAGTTCGATATCAGGCACAAATAAATCAATATCAGCGATGCCAGTTCCTGCCGAATTTAAAAAATTATTGGCAAAACCCGACATATCGTTTCGCCACTTGTTTTTGTACAATTCAATATTATTTCCCCACGGGCTTTTGATGGTTTCCCAGGGCTGATTGGCTGATGGATAACCAGTGCCGTACCATACAGCCGCACGCTGATTTCTTGGTAAGTCGGCATCATTTCCATCGGAAGTAGCTAAGTGACTAAAACCATGCTTGAGTGGCAATTTCTGAAAATCGCCAAATCGAGGACCACCATAAACGATTGAAAATGGTAGGCTAAACTCTGGAAACTTTTGCCATTCAATTGTGCGATTTTGGGTAGTTGGTTTCAATAAAAACGAACTCGGCTGACAAGAATTTTGGGCCATTGTTGCCGATTCAAAACCAAACAAAAGAAGCAACCAAAAAACGTATTTATTGTGTATTAGTTTCATGTTTTGGGAAATAGTATAATATTGTTGTACACTTACAAGCCTATTACCTTTCTATGGATTCGTCGACTATCGACACTGGGCTACTTATTTTGAGTTTGTCAATCACATAACGAATTGAACTATAAGAATTTAATAAAGCCGTTTGTACTTCTTTTTCGGTCATCCATTCCAATTTTTCAATGCCCTCTTCGGTTTGTGGTTGCATCATCGACTCGTCGGTGCAGTTCATTCTATACCATTTCGTTCGCTTCAAAATCTTGCGAGTTCCCATCGTATAGGTGTGCCACGTTGTGCAGAGTTTACCGCTCAACTGCACTTTTATTCCGCACTCCTCCTCTACTTCTCGCACGGCAGTTTGTTTAGCTTTTTCGTTATCGTCTCGCTTTCCTTTGGGCAAATCCCATTTTCCGAGTCGATACATCATCAGAATCTTTTGTTCTTCATTAAAAACAACCCCACCTGCCGCTTTCACAACTTTATAAAAATTCTTTATTTGGGTTTCGATGGCATCTTTATTTTCAACAACTAAGGTAACTGACTGATAAACAATATCTTTCGATTGCTGAATTAATTTAAAAAACTTTTCAATTGTGGCTTCGGTAGCATTCAAAATTATGACATGACCTTGAAGTTTTTTCGGACTCAAAGTTTCCAATCGAGCATCAATCATTGTATCAAAATCATTCCCGTGCAGATGCTTAAATTTTTTAGCACTTATTACCCTAACTAATTTGTCGTCAATAAAAATAACCATGAGGTTTTTAGAAAAAGAGTGATTAAGTAGCAAAGTTCGGAATTTTTTCGGAAGTAATTAGAGAGATAAAAAAATTATAATATCCTTTTTGCATAAATTCTGATTAAAATATTTTATTTTGCATCTTAATAATCATCCAAACCCCAGTAAATGAGGGTTTAAAACTTTAAATGGAAATATTAATAATCCTTTTTTTAGTCATTCTTAATGGTATTTTCTCCATGTCGGAGATTGCCCTAATCTCCTCCCGAAAAACTAAACTTGAAATAGCCAGCAAAAACGGCGACCGCCGAGCAGCCGCCGCTCTCGAATTAGCAAACTCTCCTAACCGTTTTCTTTCAACTGTTCAAATCGGTATCACACTCATCAGTATTTTGACAGGTATTTTTTCTGGTGATACACTTACAATCGGCATTCAGAATTTTCTTACGGGCTTGGGGCTCGAACTCAAATACGCTGATAATATCGCAGTCGGCTTGGTAGTATTAATCATCGGTTTCATACAGTTAGTTTTGGGTGAATTGGTTCCGAAACGCATCGGAATGTCGAACCCCGAAGCAATCGCTAAAGTGATGGTAGCCCCGATGAATATTTTATCAAAAGTAACTTCACCTTTCATTTGGCTTCTTACGCAGTGTAGCGACCTTATAATCAAACTCTTAGGCATTGAAGTATCTGACAGTTCGGTCACGGAAGAAGAAATCAAGTCAATGATTCAAGAAGGTACAACTGGCGGAGCAATTGATGAAATCGAACAAGAAATTGTACAAAATGTATTTCATTTAGGCGATAGAAAAATTACTTCCTTGATGACCAATCGCAGTGATTTAACTTACCTCGATTTAGAAGACTCGGTACAAGATAATATTGAAAAAATCATCGAAACCAAACATTCGGTTTATCCGATTTGTAAAGACGGTATCGATAATATTACTGGGCTACTTTACATCAAAGATTTACTCGGCAAAGATTTAGCCACTGAGTTAGAGCACCTCGAAGACCTCGGCAAAGAACCATTATTCATACCAGAAAATAATCAAGCTTATCAAGCCTTAGAGAAATTCCGCGAGGAACGTATCCACATGGGTATTATCTTAGACGAATACGGAAGTGTAATGGGAATTATCACGCTCAATGATATTTTAGATGCGTTGGTAGGCGATATTTCGATGGATGATGAATTTGAATATGAAGTAGTTGAGCGTGAAGATGGCAGTTTCTTGGTTGATGCCTCACTCCCATTTGATGATTTCTTAAATCAATTTGAAGTAATAATCAATAATCGTAAAGAATATACGGGTTTCGACACACTTGGTGGCTTTGCCCTACATATCTTACAAGAAATTCCTGACACCGGCGATAAGTTTGAGTGGGAAGACTACGAATTTGAAATTGTCGATATGGACAAAAACCGTATTGATAAGATTTTATTGAAGAAAAAAGAAAAC
>NZ_JBMLRC010000063.1:0-5569 GCF_049241225.1 Emticicia sp. | reverse complement strand
ATGACCGTATCTCAAAAAATCGCTTCTTTATTATTAGAAACAAAAGCAGTAAAATTAAGTCCTGCTCAACCATTTAAATGGAGTTCGGGTTGGAATTCACCAATCTATTGCGATAACCGTGTAACACTTTCATTTGCCGAAGGACGTACTTTTATCAAGAAATCATTGGCAAAAGCTATCAAAAAACACTTTCCAGATGCCGAGCTTGTAGCTGGTGTTGCTACGGCTGGCATTCCGCAAGGAGCCTTGGTTGCCGATGCGTTGGGTTTACCATTTGCTTATGTACGTCCGAAGCCAAAAGAGCATGGTATGGGTAATCAGATTGAAGGACGCATCGAAAAAGGCCAAAAAGTGGTTGTTATCGAAGATTTGATTTCGACAGGAGGAAGTTCACTAAAAGCCGTTGACGCTCTTCGTGAAGCAGGAATTGAGGTGGTGGGAATGGTGGCCATTTTCACTTATGGTTTTAAAGTTGCTGATAAAAACTTTGCCGATAAGGGTGTAAAATTAGTTACCTTAAGCCATTACAATGCACTTATCGACCAAGCGATTGCTCAAAATTATATCTCAGCTGACTCTTTAGAATCATTGAAAAAATGGAGACGCAATCCTGAGAAATGGGGCGTTTGATGTTTGCTTGCATATTCACTAAAAAAGGTTTGATGCATTGAAGCATCAAACCTTTTTTATTTTACTCAAAGTGCTAATTATCAATTACATCCACCAATTTCAGCCTTGAAAACGGAGCTTGAATTTGCTTGAAATCCCGCATTCAATAAAATCGAATTTCCTGCTTTGTAAATCGTATTGGCAGGCGATAAAATTTTATTAGTGGCTGTAATAGTTTGAGTTGCTTGATTGGTTGTCGTACCGTTTGAAATATCATTGGTCGGGCTAACCAAATTTAAAGAGGCCGAAACCGCATTTAAGTTTGTGTTATTTGTTGTACCAGTCAGGGTTTGGTTTGTAGAAACCACCCGAATTCTATAATTTGACCCAATGGCAATATTCATAGGTATGGTGCAAACTGCAACGCCCGCCGCTGGTGTACTACCGATAATTAGAGGGTTATCAAATGTGCCATTGGCATCTGAAAGTTGCACATCAAACTGATTGGCTGGATTAAAAGCTCCTACCGTCGTAAAATTCACATTAAACGTACTTCCTGCACACAGTGAGTTGATTGTGAAAGTCGGAGTAGATATACTGGCATTGTTGGCCACAATTGTAAACTGAGTATCTACCGGCCCATAAACTACACTACCCTGTCCACCGTCTTGGCTGTAACCCGTTATGGTTAAAGTATAGCTTCCCGGCCCAAGATTTCTACCTAAAACATTATTTTCTGCATTATTGAAAAGTGCAAACAAAGGCAAATTTTCTATAACTTCGTATAAGTATGGAAGTCCTGTAATTTTCATTCTGAAACTTTCTATTGGCACTGATGGACAGATAGGTTTCACCAAAACCGAAGTTTGCTCTGGTACTTCGGCAATTGTCATATTATTGTATAATGGAAACTTAAACACAAACGGATTACCTGCTTGCACATAGTCATATTCGACTAACATTGCACAAGGGCTATTTTCATTAACAACAACCGAGGTAGTTGCAGTGGCAGTACAACTACCCTGCGAAACAGTAACCGTATAAATACCTGTCATTGAGAGAGTTGCATTTGAAATACTTACCGGATTTGAAGTACTCACGAAAGAATTTGGCCCGCTCCATTGATAAGCATTTCCGCCAGAAGCGGTCATTTCAATAGTTTGACCCGCAAAATATGGCCCATTGTTGGTCGCACTTGCACTGACTGACAGAACAGATATAGTTGCAACTGACGATGTCGTTTCCGGACAAGTTCTATCTTTCACCACCGCACGATATTTGGTAGTTTGAGTGAGATTATTATATATCAAACTTGTGCTAGTATTTGCGATATTGGTGATGGTTGTGAAATTATCAGTAGATGATTCCCAACGAAGTATTGTGCCAGATTGGCCACTTAGAGTGAGCGTTCCTGAATTATTTCCCGAGCAAATGCTCATGTCAGAAGCAACGGTCCCTCCTACTGACAAACAATTTGATGGAGAAATAGTAAGATAGGCAGGTTTACGAATACTCACCGCACACTCAGTCAAACCTGAACAACTAGCCTGAGCATAATAAGTGTATGTGCCAGGTGCGGTGTCCGAAGGAATATATTCATTTCCAGAGCCGATCGCCGTACCGCCAGTTGAGCTATTATACCAGGTAATTGTACTAGGTCCTCCATTTCCAGCTGTTAGTACAGTTACCGAGAAACTTTGTACACATAATGGATCAACAGAAGCTGCATCCTCGGCCAATAAAGTCCAAGTACCATTTGGATTTGTACCATTTAAACTTGAAAGCGACTGAACAGGTGCGAAGTTTCCGTTAGCTGGTATTGCTCCAGTCAAAATTGCCGTACCGCCATCTTCAAATACAGTCGTCAAGACCCCAAGTGGAGAATTTCCAATGGCATAAGTATCAGAATTAAGTAGATTAATGATAGTACCATTCGGGGCTAAAATTTTAAAGGAAACTTCATCATAATATGGTCTGGCAGACCCACCAACTGTGCCACAGTCGTTGAGAGAACCAGTACTTCTTTTTCTCCACGTAATCGAAATTTTTGTATTGCCGATTGCATTTCCTGCACCCGAAATAGTCAATTGTGGGTCGGCACCACTTTTAGAGCCACCATCATATCCAATGACCGGACCGGTGTAAGTCACAGTAGTCTGACTCGGACATACAGCACTTGCCTGTAAACCATTCCCTGCTGTTATAGTAGTTCCAGCCGTTATGGTTCGGCTTACTGTAGCTGGCACAGGAGTTCCGATTTTTACGTTAATACCCACTGCCGAAGACAGTATAGTACAACCTAAACGACTTACTGCTACTTGATAATTACCAGATTGTTTGGCAATTAACACAGCCTGATTTTCGTTTGGAATCAATATGTTATTTTTATACCATTGGAAAGTCAAGTCATTTCCCGAATTGGCAGTTAAAATTGCCGAATCTCCGTCACAAAAAGTTGTTGGACGAGTAACAGACAAATTAGCAGAAGGACAATTCGAAACCCCTATAATCGTAATTCTATGTTTTTGATTATAGGTACCTACAACTGCATTTCCACCATTGACATTCATTGTGTATGCTAATTCAACGAATTCGTCGGCTTCATTAAACGAATCATCGTATACTCTCAAAGTAAACGATTGTGATAGATTAGATGCACTCAAAGTTAACGAACCTGCATTCAGAATATCATAATCAATGCCTTCGGTTGCTGTTCCTGATTTAGTAATTGTTAAATTAATATTTTGAGAAGGAGCTTGATCTACCATGATAGTTATGGGATAATCTTTATAAAAACGATTATCATTTAATGGTGCGATCGATTCCTTTTGTCGAGCTATTGTTCCACCAAATTTAAAATGAACCGTTGGTGTGGTTACGGGGTCATTTATCTTGAAACTTCCTATTCGAGTCTTAAAAGCAACTGAAGCAGTGGTAGCATAATACTCAGCAGTAAACCAAAGCGTTTCTTCATCGGTCGGGTCGGTGGTCATGGCAGAATAATCCCCCCAACGTCCATTCGTATTAGTTTGCGAACCACCCGAAGCATGAAAGAGCTGTTCTGCTCCAAGCGTTCCTACAGGATCTGACTTTTTTCGTTCCGCATAATAAATATCAGGATAATTTGTAGTACTCGATCTACTGTAGGCAAGTGCAATATTTCCTCGTTGATCAATTCCTGCACAACCCATCCAGCGATTAATTCCCGTAGTACCATTTACTGCCGTTGGCGAATAAGTTGATTGCTGATTTATTGCCCACGGACTTGAAGGATTTGCCCTTGTTAATTCGTACCATCGAGTAGCAGCTTGATAGGCTGATGCCGATGTCGGATTTGTACCACTTACATTTACTACGTAGTTCATCACCAACGATTCATGATCATCAAAACGTCTGTAAATAATTCTACTCATCATACGATCGGCAAGGGCATCTAATGTAGCCGTTGTACCCTGTTGTTCGATAGGATTTGATGAAGGAGAACGGCCATCAAAAGCAGCTACAGGAATTGCCGTAACACTATTAAGTGTAGAAGCCGAAGGATTTGTAAAATTAGGCGTCAAGGTGCGTATTTGTAGTTCGTCGGCACCTCCAAACTCATCAGCATTAAACGTTACGAAGGTTGGTAAAGCATTTGGTTCAGGAGTCTTGAAGCCTTCAAAACTTACCGGCAAATATCCTCCTGTTGATGGGTCGTTGAAGGCAATACCTGAAGCGGTTGCTTCTCCACTCAACATTTTCTTTCTATCAAAAGCCCAATAACCTTGGCCAAGATAGGCAGTTCCTGATTGGTTGAAATTATGCGTTGTTACGATATAGCTATCATTCCATATACCTACGTGCGGGTAATCAGGAAATACACCCGTTGTAACAAATTCATAAATATAATATGCTCCTGTGGGGTCATTCGTCTGAGAAACGCAAAATATTAGGGATTCTCGTCCGGATGTAAATAAACTACTGAATTGCATTAAAATCCACCGATCGGCAATGTGGTCGTATAGTGTGATAGGATCACCATCATCTGTTGAGGTGGATGCAATCTGGCTAAACTTTAAAGCAGGTGTTAACGGATTTCCTGCCTTGTCATAAACACGATGCACCAAATTGATCATCTGCACTACATGATTTGGCCCAACACTCAAAACAGGGTCTGGTGGCGATAATAATCCAAATCCAGCGGCAGTGTTTTCTGTAGTACCAACCCCATCAAATGAAGCCAAAAGAGCATTAGTTCTTGCTTTTTTCTCTCCATTTTTTATGGATTTCTGAATAACGCTATCGGTACTTTTTGCGAAGGGATTATCCACCGAAAATCTTACTCGTTTGTTGATCTTATTGCGTAGTTCTTGATACTTCGGATTTCTTTCAACTTTTCTTTTAGTATCATATGGCTCAGGTGCTTTTAAGTCTTTTAACTTAGGTGATACTCTTGTGAGTCTTCCGGTAATAATACTTGTAGGAGCTTGCTGACCGAATGTACTCAAACAAATAAACATCGTAAACCAAAGGAGATTTTTTTTCATTATTTGTAATGTTTTCGCTGACAAATTATAAAACTAATACGTGGAATTGTTTTTCAACAGAAATAAATTGATAAATTACTTAGTGGTATTATTTTCGCTCATTAAATTAAGTAAGTAAAAAGAAAAATTTAACTGATAATATCTTGCTACAGAAGAACATCAAGTACGATATGGAGTTACACTAGGAAAAATAGAAAAACTCTGTGAAACTCTGTGTTTTCTCAAACGCTGGGAAACTCCATAGCAACCGACGCACGGTACAAAAAATACTATCAGCTTAATTTTTATTGTTACATATGTATTTGTTTATTACTGCATTGTAATTTAAGTAAGTACAACTTTTTTTTCGTGTTCCTCCCTCTCCATCGGGGAGGGAAAGAAATGGTGGGGTTTGTAAGCAATTGATAATCAGTCTATTTTGACCCCTCCCTAAC
>NZ_JBMLRC010000062.1:16318-22731 GCF_049241225.1 Emticicia sp. | reverse complement strand
CTGCTAGCTTACGCTTACGGTGGTTCGAATCCATCCGCCCCCACTCTTTAATTTAATGAATTTCAAGCGGGAGTAGCTCATTTGGTAGAGCGATAGCCTTCCAAGCTATAGGTGGCGGGTTCGAGACCCGTCTCCCGCTCTTAGTAAGTAAACAGTTAGCAGTTATTAATCTTAATATGGTTGATTACTGCTTTACTTGTAGCTGCTCACTGAAAAGCCTTTGTAGCTCAGTGGTAGAGCACTTCCTTGGTAAGGAAGAGGTCGGCAGTTCAATCCTGCTCAAAGGCTCTTTTCTTTCTTAATAGAGGAAACTTCTTACAATTATTGAAACCTAACGAGAGTTTCAATTCTGATTAGCATTAGTTTTAAATTTAGTATATAAGAACAATAATAATAGACTTTATCAATCATGGCAAAAGAGAATTTTGACCGTAGTAAGCCTCACGTAAATATCGGTACCATCGGTCACGTTGACCACGGTAAAACTACTTTGACGGCTGCCATCACGAAAGTACTTGCAGAAAAAGGTTTGGCAGAGAAAAGAGATTTCTCTTCAATCGATAATGCTCCTGAAGAAAAAGAGCGTGGTATTACTATCAATACAGCTCACGTAGAATATGCAACAGCCAACCGTCACTATGCACACGTTGACTGTCCTGGTCACGCTGACTACGTTAAGAACATGGTAACTGGTGCTGCTCAAATGGACGGTGCTATTCTTGTAGTTGCTGCAACTGACGGTCCGATGCCACAAACTCGTGAGCACATCCTTTTGGCTCGCCAAGTAGGTGTACCTCAATTAGTTGTATTCATGAATAAAGTGGATATGGTTGATGACCCAGAGTTATTAGAGTTAGTAGAAATGGAAATCCGTGAGTTATTGTCATTCTACAAATATGATGGCGATAATATCCCAGTAATTCAAGGTTCAGCTCTTGGTGGCTTGAACGGAGAGCCTACTTGGGTTGCGAAAATAGATGAGTTAATGGAAGCTGTGGATACATTTATTCCACTTCCTCCACGTGCAACTGACAAACCATTCTTGATGCCAGTTGAAGACGTATTCTCAATCACAGGTCGTGGAACAGTTGCTACTGGTCGTATCGAAACAGGTGTAATTAACTCTTCTGAGCCAGTTGAAATCTTAGGTATGGGTGCTGAAAACTTGAAATCAGTTGTAACTGGTGTTGAGATGTTCCGTAAAATCCTTGACCGTGGAGAAGCTGGTGATAACGTAGGTTTATTGCTTCGTGGTATTGAGAAATCAGATATCAAACGTGGTATGGTTATTTGTAAGCCAGGTTCAGTAAAACCACACGCTCACTTCAAAGCTGAGGTTTACGTATTGAGCAAAGAAGAAGGTGGACGTCACACTCCATTCTTTAACAAATACCGTCCTCAATTCTACTTCCGTACAACTGACGTAACAGGAGAAATCACGTTACCAGCAGGAGTAGAGATGGTAATGCCAGGTGATAACATCACTATCGAAGTTAAGTTAATCAGTGCAATTGCTATGGATAAAGGTCTTCGTTTTGCGATTCGTGAAGGTGGACGTACTGTAGGTGCTGGTCAAGTAACAGAAATCATCGCTTAATCTTTTTTAAGCTGAAAATATAAAAGAGCATCCTCGAAAGAGGATGCTCTTTTTGTTTTTATAATTACTAAATACAAATGGCACGAGATTTGAAAAGTTGTGACTAACTTGCATATAATCCCTAATATTTTAAATCAATGAGTAAGAAAAAGAGCAAAATTTCGACCAATACTCCCAATCCATCTGCTACAACTACTTCAGGAAATACTATATCCGAAGCAGTAAATTTGAAAGAATCAACCGAGCATGCTTTTTTAAGTTTCTTTCAGAAGTATGGTATTTATATTCTTCCAGTATTGATATTACTGATAGCGTCGTTTTTATATAACGATTTCCTTTTCGGTAAAAATGCTTTCTTATTTAAAGATATAGGTAGCGACTCCTACAATTTCGATTACCCGAAACTCTACAATCTTGCCGACCATTGGGAAAAATACGGTTTACCAAGTTGGAGTTTTGAGCAAGGACTGGGGCAAAATATGCACCCTTATTGGTTCGACCCTTTTACCTTTTTATTGATTTTAGGTGGAAAGCAAAGCATAGCTAATAATTTGATTTATGTATTCTTGCTCGAATTACTTTTGGCGGGAATGTTATTCTATTTATTTCTGCGTACTCGAAAAGTCGAGGGTTTTTTGGCAGTTTTGGGAGCAATCCTCTATGCTTTTAGCGGATACATGGTCTTGGGTACAACTTGGCAAATGTCGGTTTTTGGAACTGAGGTGGTTTATGCTGCTTTCTTGTTGTTTGCTCTAGAGAAATTTATCAGCGAAAAAAACTGGTATTTTATTCCGTTGCCAATCGCTATGATTACGGTGCATTTGCCATTTTATTTGTACCTCTACACATTGCTAATCATCATTTACTATACACTTCGTTTTGCTGAAAACCAACAATGGAACTTCGGGAAATGGTTTATTGGCTTGGCTACGATTGGAGTTATTTCAGTTTTAGGTGTTGGTATCGGAGCATTTATGTTTGGTAGTAACTTATTCCAAATGATTGAAAGCCCGAGAGGTAGCGGCGAGTTTGCTTATACAAATAAATTAATTACACAGCCAGTTTTGGCTCTTGCCGACTCGGTGCAGAGAAGTACGAACTTCATGCGATTGTTTTCAACAAACATGATAGGCAATGCCGAGACTTTCAGAGGGTGGAATAATTATATGGAAGCTCCAATGTTCTATTGCGGACTTTTGAGTTTGGTGGCTGCTCCGCAAGTATTTTTCTTTGGAAATCGCAAAACTCGAATCATATACGGAGTGTTGTTAGGTTTGTGTTTTTGGGTGATGCTTTTCCCTTATTTTCGATATACTTTTTGGCTTTTCACGGGTGATTATTACCGTACACTTGGTTTATTTACATTATTTGCTTTATTGTATCTAAACATAAAAGCAATTCAGCAAATTATTGAAGAGAAGAAAATGGGCGTCATCGCTCTTTTAGTAACCGTTGTGGTTTTATTTATTATTCTTTTTGGTTTTGCACCTGTCGAAAATCTAAATAAATCATTACAGAAAACGGCAGCTTTATTGATAGTGCTTTACGCAGGAGTTTTGTTTCTGATTTCTAAACGAGCCTTGCAAAGTGTTGGTTTGGGTTTGTTATTGCTTATTTGTATGGGAGAAATGGCTTTTTTCTCAAATAATACGACAGTTAACAAAAGAAACAGGGCCACCAAACAAGAAATGAATGAGCCAGGCAGTGGCTTTAATGATAATACGGTTGATGCAGTGGCTTATTTGAAAAAAATAGACCCATCAC
This sequence comes from Emticicia sp., assembly GCF_049241225.1. Lineage (NCBI taxonomy): Bacteria > Pseudomonadati > Bacteroidota > Cytophagia > Cytophagales > Leadbetterellaceae > Emticicia > Emticicia sp. The sequence goes on along the minus strand of NZ_JBMLRC010000062.1, from coordinate 19,370 downwards.
CATTTTATCGCATTGAAAAAGAATATGCTTCTGGTACTGCCATTCATGCAAGCTTGAATGATGCAAAAGTGCAAGGTTACTACAGTAGCCGAACCTACCAATCATTTAATCAGCTTAATTATGTTCGATTTATGAAGAGCGTAAAACTGCTGAATCCGAATGACGAAACTTCTTCACGATGGATTGCTGGTTTATTTGGTTCGCCTTTATTGCAGCGTTTATGTGGGGTGAAATACTATTTGGCTAATGCTCCGAATACTTTTGCTGATTACACCCGAATGAATATGGATTCTGTGGCATTATTTGGCAATGTAAAAGTGCTAAAACTAAAAGATAACCTTCCGTTGGGTGTTACTTTTGATAGTTTTATCCCAGAAGAAAAATTCGAAAAACTTGATTCAACAAGCCGACAAGCAATATTATTGCAAGCGGTATCGGTTGATAAGACTTTACAAGCGAAACTGAAAGGCTTTAAAGAACTTACTTCTGCTAATATTCCAGAGCAAGGCGTTACGATAGAAGCATTGCAAAGTTGGGTGAGCCAGCTGAAACGAGATACACTACAAATCACAGAGTTTAAACCTAATCTGATTAAAGGGAATATTAATTTGGATGCTTCAAAAGTGCTATTTTTAGCTATTCCGCATGATAAAGGTTGGTCGGCGATGGTAGATGGAAAAGAAGCAACCATTGAAAAAATTGATGCAGGGCTAATGGGGATTTTGTTAGAAAAGGGAAACCATAAAGTAGAATTGGCTTTTGAGCCACCTTATGTAAAAGAAGGAACATACGTTTCCATAATCTCTCTTTTGCTTTGGGGGGCTGGAATTGTATTATTTAGCCGTCGTAAGAAAAAAGTTGTGGAAACTATTGATGAAGAGAAAGAAATTTAAACTGAACATATAAAAACTAAAAAATGTCCGAAAAACGCAGTGCTGCAACAATATTCGTCTTAATTACAGTCTTGATAGATGCTATCGGTTTTGGGGTTATTATTCCTGTAATGCCTTCTTTAATTTCAGAATTAGCTCATACTGATACGAGTGGGGCGGCTCGTTATGGGGGATTTTTGTTTGCGGCTTATTCAATTATGCAATTTATTTTTTCACCTGTGATGGGTGGTTTGAGCGACCAATATGGCCGAAGACCTATTCTTTTAGCTTCACTCTTTGGTTTTGGACTTGATTATCTATTTTTGGTTTTTGCTCCATCAATCGCGTGGTTATTTGTTGGTCGTTTGATTGCAGGTATAATGGGGGCGAGCTTCACAACGGCAGCGGCTTACATGGCTGATGTGAGTACGCCCGAAAAAAGAGCTCAAAATTTCGGAATGATTGGTGCGGCTTTTGGTTTAGGGTTTATTATTGGGCCGAGTATTGGAGCAATCGCCAGCCATTACGGTACAAGAGTGCCTTTTATGGTTGCGGGAGTGCTGACACTTTGTAATTTTCTCTATGGATATTTCGTGCTACCAGAATCGCTGAAACCCGAAAACCGTAGGAAATTTGACTGGAAACGGGCAAATCCAGTTGGAGCTTTAATTAATTTACGTCGTTTCCCGATGTTGATTGGTTTGGTTTCAGCTCTGTTTTTGGTTTATATTTCGAGTTTTTCGACACAAGGTACTTGGACTTATTTCACGAAGGAAAGATTTGGTTGGTCGGACCAAGAAATTGGCTGGTCACTTTCATTCGTAGGCTTTATGATTGCTCTGGTTCAAGGTGGCCTCACTCGAATTTTAATTCCGAAGTTAGGAACAAAAAACGCTATTTACGTAGGTTTTGGATTCTCGATATTTGGGGCATTAGCTTATACGTTTGCTAATCAAGGTTGGATGATGTACGCCATCATGGTTCCTTATGCTCTCGGAGGCTTGGCAGGCCCAGCCATGCAAGGGATAATTTCGACACAAGTACCAGCTAACGAACAAGGTGAATTACAAGGTTCACTCACGAGTTTAAATAGCATTGCGGCCATCATCGGGCCAGTCTTAATGACAGGTCTTTTCTATAAATTTACGGCAAAAGATGCTCCGATATACTTTCCTGGAGTACCATTTTTGGCATCAGTGATTCTGACAACGATAAGCTTATTGCTGATAATCAGGACTTTAAAGAAGAATGCACATTAAATTTAAAAGCCGTAAAATCTCTGTTTTACGGCTTTTGTTTTATACACTTAAATATTTCATGAGCATATTGTAGCGTTCTTGCTCAATGCTCTCAATTGGTTCGTGGGCGTAGCTGGCCTCAACTGTATAACCGAAGCGTTCGAGCGTAGCCACGACTGATGTAATACTTTCTCGATTGATTTTCAAGGTTAAACTTGCCGAATCGTTGCTCAAATAGGTATTTCCTGTAAAATAACTACTCAAAATCTTCGCATTGTCTGATTCGACCAAACGACTGATTTCGGACAGCGAATAGTCTCGATTTTTGATAGAAATCACTAAAACTGCTCCAGGCTCTTGGCTTCCGAGTAGTTCGCCGAATTTGATATAAACTTCTGATGCTGTGATGATTCCAACAAAGTTTTCTTCTTCATCAACAATACCAATTACCTGTAAATGATACTTCGAAATCAACCCTAATGACTCATAAATATGCTGATAATCAGATAAAGTTATTTCCGAAAACTGCAACATCACATCGGAGAGCTGCATATCTTCGTCATAATCCATCAGAATATCTTCACTGACGATACCTGCGTATTTTCCTGCATCAATAACAACTAATTGCCCGATGCGGTTTTCTTCCATCCAATTTAAAGCATTACCTACTGTATCAGAAGGCTTTAAGATTGGCAAATCGTGATTAATAATTTCAGCAATCGTCATTGAGAATGAAAGTCAAAAGGTTTAATGAAACAGTCCATGGTCGGTAGCCGACCTCCGATAGAAGTTGTAAGTCTATGATTATCAGTTATTGATGTGTAAACACATTGTAATAAACTGTAGACCATCGACTATTGACCGTGGACTAACTGTAAAACACTATGCAGCCACTTCTGTTTGAATTTTATCAAGAAAGTTTTCGAGATAGACATTAAATTC
>NZ_JBMLRC010000062.1:0-16218 GCF_049241225.1 Emticicia sp. | reverse complement strand
CAGCCACTTCTGTTTGAATTTTATCAAGAAAGTTTTCGAGATAGACATTAAATTCAGCAGGGCGTTCCATCATCGGAGCGTGGCAGCATTTATCAATGAAATATAATTCCGAATTTTTAATAAGTCGATTAAACTCAAAACCTACGTGCGGAGGCGTAATTGTATCATTTAAGCCCCAAATTAAGCAAGTTTTCACATGAATATTCTGAATCTCTTTCGACATGTTGTGTCGTTGAGCCGATTTTGCAATCTGCACAATATTCATACATTTTGGAATACTCGATGTAATCTCAAAGCATTCGTCAATCAATTCTTTCGTGGCCGTATTTGGGTCATAGAAAGTGTAAGCAACTCTTTCTTTAATATATTCGTAGCTTCCACGTTTCGGGAACGAACCACCCATGGTGTTTTCAAATAACCCCGAACTTCCTGTCAGAATCAAAGCTTTTATATTTTCTTGGTGAGCTAAGGTATAGAGCAAACCTACGTGTCCGCCAAGTGAGTTTCCTAAAATAATAATATCGTCGAGTTGTTTGTAAGCCACAAAACGCTCAATAAATGCCTGCAAACCTTCCAAACTTGCTTCACGCATCGGCATATCGTAAATGGGCATCACTGGAATAACAATTCTACAACGGTGCTTGAAACCCTCGATTACATCATCAAAATTGCTCAGTGCTCCGAATAGTCCGTGTAGAATCAATAATGTATCACCTTGACCTTCGTCAATGTACTTGAACTCGCCTTCTTGTTTTACTTCGTAATTCATTCGATAAATAAAAAAAACTGATTGCTGTTTATTTATGTTGTACTAAAAGATTAAATATTGCAAAGCCCTGATATTAGGATGAATTATTGAAAATTCATCAATTGTACCGCAAAGCTTGGTATATTTGTGCTTATTAAAGACAAAATAGGGTTTTTAAATCGAATTTTCAAAACTTTTAATTCAAAAACGTCAAACCTTCAATAAAAGTTTATGAATGATTTTTCAACAGTAATCATTGGTGGTGGTATTTCGGGACTTACTTGTGCAAAGTATCTTAACGAAAAGGGATATAGTTTTATGCTTTTAGAAGGCTCTGATGCTTTGGGCGGACGAGTTCGCACTGATAAAGTAGACGGTTTTTTGCTCGACCGTGGTTTTCAGATTTTATTGACAAATTATCCAGAAGCCAAGAAAATACTCAATTATAATAACCTCGACCTAAAGTATTTTGGTTCGGGAGCAATGATAAAAGCCGAAAAGGGTTTCATGAAAATGGAAAATCCTTTCCGCAATAAAATGGCGTATCTGACAATGGCGTTTTCGTCGGTCGGTTCGTTGAGTGATAAACTAAAAATTAGAAAATTTGCTAACGAATTGGCCGAAATTCCCGACGATGAGTTTTTCAAAATGGAAGCAACTGATACGCTTACTTTTCTGAGAAACTACGGTTGGAGTGAGAAAATGATTAATAATTTCTTCAAGCCATTTTATGGAGGAGTTTTTCTTGAAAACGATCTGGTAACTTCAAGTAATTTCTTTCAATTTACATTTAAGCAATTTTTCAAAGGTGATGCAGCTATTCCAGCCGATGGTATGCAAGCAATTCCCGAACAAATTGCCGAAATGTTGCCAAGAAATAGTATTCGTAAGAATGCTCGTGTAAAGGGTTTTGAAGGAAATCAAATATTTTTGGATGGGGGAGAGGTTATCACAGCCGATAGAATTGTAGTAGCCACCGATCCTAAAACAAGCGATAAACTCTTGGGCGAAACCAACGAACGAACTTATAACATAACTACTTGTACGTATTTTTCGGCCGAGTCTTCGCCATTGAAAGGACAAAAGTTTATTGCACTTAACCCGAATCGTCGAGGAGCTGTACATAATGTGTGTGTGCCAAGCGATATCTCTTCTGATTACGGAAACGCAGGAAAATCTTTAGTCTCGGTAAGTACACAAGGTTTAGAAAAATTGGATGAAAGAAACCTAACAAACAGAATCAAACGAGAATTATTCGATTGGTTTGGGGCTTCGGTCAATGTTTGGAAACATCTAAAAACTTATCATATCCCTGAATCTTTGGTGCAATACCGTGCAGGTAGTGAACGCCAAAATTCAAAACTTGGTGACAATCTCTACCGTTGTGGAGATTATCTGGCCTATCCATCGCTCAATGCCGCTATGCAAACGGGTCGAGAAGTTGCTCAGATGATAATGGAGTAGATGATGGAAATGATTTATGATGAAATAGATAAGGCTATTTTCAAGATATTGTATAATCACAAGCCCAAGCCTATCGGATACCAAGTATTGGATAGGAAAATGATTGACGAAATGAACGAAGATTTTACTTTTACAAGAACGTTGTCAAAAAGGATGCAGAAATATGTTGAGTTGGATTTCTTTATATACGAAAATTTGAAAGGCTATACTATTACAGAAAAAGGGATAAAAGAGTATTTGAAAATGATATTATGATTATTAAGTAATAAAATATGTTTTTTAAAACCCAAATAATGGCTTTAAAGTAAGAATATAGTGCGTTTTTACAGTTTACATTATTCATTTTACATTCTACATTAAATAGATATGCTTAACTCAGAATGGCAAACTGCCAAAGAATACAAAGATTTAACTTATAAAAAGCGTAATGGCGTGGCAAGAATTGCTTTCAATCGCCCAGAAGTACGCAATGCTTTTCGTCCGAAAACAGTTTTTGAACTCATTGATGCCTTTGAAGATGCTCGCAATGATGCTTCGATTGGGGTAGTATTGCTTTCGGCCGAAGGTCCTGCACCAAAAGATGGCGTTTGGGCATTTTGTAGCGGTGGAGACCAACGTGCCAGAGGCAAAGATGGCTATAAAGACGAAAGAGGAGTAGGGCGTTTGAATATTTTAGAAGTTCAGCGTCAGATTCGCTTCATGACCAAGCCCGTAATTGCCGTTGTACCTGGTTGGGCTGTTGGTGGTGGGCATAGCCTTCACGTAGTTTGTGATATGACGATTGCCAGCAAAGAACACGCTATTTTCAAGCAAACTGATGCAAATGTAGCCAGTTATGATGCTGGGTATGGTTCGGCCTATTTGGCTCGCCAAGTAGGGCAGAAGCGTGCAAGAGAGATTTTCTTTTTGGGCAGAAATTATTCGGCACAAGAAGCATTCGATATGGGAATGGTCAATGCCGTTGTACCGCACGATGAATTAGAAGAAACGGCTTATCAATGGGCTCAAGAGATTTTGGAAAAGAGTCCGATGGCAATCAGAATGTTGAAATATGCCTTCAATATGATTGATGATGGTTTGGTTGGGCAGCAGATTTTTGCAGGGGAGGCCACTCGTTTGGGCTATATGACCGACGAAGCTCGTGAAGGACGTGACGCTTTCTTAGAAAAACGCAAGCCAGATTATGACCAATTTCCGAAGTATTCGTAATTTGTGATTGGTGACTGGTTATCTGTTACTGGTTATCGTTAGAAAATACACAGAAAAAGCCGCAGTTTGAATCAATCAAACTGCGGCTTTTTCTGTGTAAAGAGTAGAACATCTATTCGTAATCGCACGGGCGACCCCGTCGTAATTCGAATAATTCGTAAATTCTTCTTACTGTCCAATTTGCTCCAATTTTTTATGGAATTTCCATGAAACAGGAATCTCGTGTTTCGTGCGGGCAATACGTAAACGATATCCACGAGCATTACCTTCTACTTTATGAATACCACGCATATTAATTACGAAATTGCGGTGCAAACGCACAAATTGTGGGTGTGCGGCCAATTCTTTTTCAACTTGTGCGAGTGGAGTTTGAATGGTTGTTTTTTCAACGCCCATTAGGCTTTGCCAATAGAAATCGGTCGAATCCTTCGAGGTTTCAGCATAAATCAATTGGTTTGGTATCAAACTCAATTTTTGTCCACTTTCACCAAAAACCATCACAGGAAATAGTTGTTTACTGGCTGGCGGATTGATTGATTCTAAGCTGCTATTGATGTTTTCGGCAGTGGTAGAAAATTTATTATGAAATAAATTCTGCTGTATAAAAGTAACGAGTGTAATCGGAATGATTGCAATAGCTACAACTGCCAAAATATCAGTCAGTGAAAGACTCGTAATTTGAAAAGTACTACCATAAATCATTACAAGAATTCCTACAATAAAAAAACTAATAGTTAGGTGTATAATTTGACGAGCAACGGTCCATTGTTGGTCATTATAAAAACTCGCAAGGGCCATTGGTAATACAAATTTTGCAATTAACATTCCTACAAAGGCAACAATACCGAAGCCAATTAAATAGAGTGTTTTTGATTCGTGAGTAAACTCTGAAATGCCAAAGGGTTGAACACCAATAGCTACAATAGCTACAAACAAGCCAACCAAAAGAGAAATAATAAAACCTCTGGTTGAGCTGATAGAAGTGGCCATCGGTTTGTTAAACGATGCAGTAATTTTACCTAAAATATTCATTTTTAATAATAGAAAAGTTTGATTATCTCCGCAAATAGCGTGTTTTGATTTGGTTTATCAAAAATTATACCAATTAATTGGGGTGCAAAGATAGCTGTTTAGGCTTAAAAAATATCATTATTAGAAATTAAAAGTCTGTTTTATGGTTTGATAATCAATGGTTTATTTAATCAACTCTATCCAGCCTTTAATAGTTGTTGGTATTTCGTCGGCTTTATCTAAGCGTTGAATAACCACTTGCGAAACATAATAGTAAGTACCCGAAGGCAACTCTGTGCCGTTGCTGCTTTTTCCATCCCAACTCAGCGTATTCCCACTCGACTCATATACTTTTACACCATAACGATTATAAATCTCTACAGAAATAGTTTTTATAAATGCCGAGCAAGTCATCGGAGTAAAAGTATCGTTCTTTCCATCACCATTCGGAGTGAGTACATTGGGTAACTCAACAACCGGGCAATTATCTTTGCAAATAATATTACTTGGTGCACTTTCAATATTTAGACGATTGACGGCCGTAATATAATAGCAACCTGCAAAACCATCCTGAAGAGGCTTTGTATGCGTAAAAGAGGTTTCGGTAGCAGGCACAGAAGCCAAAAACTTAGGTTGCTCGTCTTTATAGCGGGCATAATAGATGTTGTATTTCAAAATATCAACTCTGCAGACCACACCCCCAGCACTTTGTGGTGTTCGCCAACTAAATTTATTTGAAATGGTATTTGCTTCACAGATAGCTTTACGGTCGAGATTCTGGCAGTTGATTTCTTCCGAACTAAAAGTAGGCGGGCAAGGTGGCGTATTGTCAATCGGACTACCACATGCCACTTGTGATAAGTTATTGAGTAAACCCAGTTGCGGTAAACGAGTATAAGCCCCCACTGTTTCTACTTTATAGCAATACGATGTATCTATTTTCATTTGAATAGTATTCACTCCGTCATTTGGGAATCTATCGGTTCCATCATCAACGTAAGTGAAAGTATTTACAGCTCCAACCGAAACTTCGGCAATGATATTAAAAGTGCCAGGCCTTGTACGAGATTCTCGATACACGCGGTGTCTGCGGTTATCGTTGCTCCAGGGTACATTCGCTTGCCAGTTGATTCGAACTCTTTGAGCATCAGATACAGCTGTGAGCCTTACGCTACTTGCTACTTGACTTTCGGCCAGTACCTTATCGTTTTCATACAAAAACGCTACTTTGTATGTATAGCCATTCTGTAGTGTATTTAGCCCTCCATCAACAAATACAGTATCGGCAACTCCTCTAATAACTCTTGTTGAGATACTCGTTACGAGCTGAAATGCCCCACCGTTGATGCCTGTTGCTCGATACAGTTTATACTGATACGGCCCTTTGTATTCTGTTGAGTCAAATCCAAGTGGACGAGTCCATTTTACACTAATTCTTCCCGTTTGCGTTTCTGTACTTTCAACACTTACATTAGTTATTACAGGAGCTCTTAGTGGTAATTCACTGCCTACGCAGGCTTCATTTGATGGAACACTCGGAATTGAAACAAATTCAGAAGCAGCCAAACTAGCTACTATACTATAGCTGTAAATTTTACCATTCTCTGATTTTGTGTCAAGAAAGAAAGTATCTTTTACCGAAATACGAGCAATCTCCACGAAACCCAATGAGGCAGGAAGTCCGATTTCGCACTGAGCAGGAATATAGTTTGAACAGCCCTCTTTGCGGTAAACTATCATTTCGGCATTAGTAATACTACAGTCAGGATAACGCTGCCAACGTAATTCTACGCCTCGTTCGGTGCTTCTTGCCAAAAGTCCTCGCGGTCTAGGTGGAATAACCTTAATTTTTACGGTTCTGGTGTCAGTAAGTTGAACTGCAAATCTGCCTGGAAAGTCTTCGACTTTGAATAATACATCATAGGCTTGCTCCCTTACATGCTTACAGTTAGTCTCCCACGAAAAATTTCCTTCCGCAGGACTTCTTTGAATAAGATTTAAAGGAATAAATCTGGCTTCAGCGGGGGCTACAAAACTTGCAGCTACTCCAGATGCATCACGGTTGTACACCCCGCTATTGGTTGTAATTCTAACATTGTTATTGTCACCATCAGTAGCCGTAACCTTAAATTCAATTTTTTGACCAGCTTCCACACAAATCTGATTAGGTACATTCAAAATTGGCCTTCTATTAGGTGTCTCTACAACAATAATCTGCATATCTCGTGTAATCTCACCGATTTTTGAATACTGCCCATTCGCTCCCTTTCGCCATTCTTCAATAATGAAAGCCACATTTATTTGATATTGCGGAGTCGTCCATTTTCCAGGGGCATCCCAGATCAAATCACCCGTAGTAGAGTTTATTCTAAAAGTAGATGGGCCAGAACCATCCTCTGTGAATGTATTTGTTCCAAGTGTTGCAGGGTCTCGGTATCCGGTAATAGCTTCACCCGCACCCGACCCCTCACCGAAATCTCTCTTAGGAATAGTTAATCGATAAGCTAAGCTATCGCCATCTGCATCAAAAGCACCTGGATTATGAATAAACCTCTTGCCAACGCCTGCCGTATCAATTGGAATATTTAAAAGTACGGGAGTGCTGTTTAAGCCGAGCGAACCATTAACAAAAATCGTAGTTTCAACAAAAAAACTAATCTCATCGGTTCGTCCAGGTAAATTTACTGTATTAGCGTTTCGATTGGTAATTGCACATGTAATTGTGTATCGTCCTTGTGCAGGAAAAGTAAAAGTTGTATCGTAAACATTACACATCGTCGATGTATTAATCAACGATTTTTTCTTACGTTTTACAGTATAGAGTGGCACACCCGTTACACCAAAATAGAAATTTACAGTGTTTTGGCCTTCATTAGCCGTTACACCATTGATTTGGTCAGTGTATGTAGTTAAGGTAACCCGATAGGTAAGGCTTGTATTTGAAATTCTCTTAGCCGTAATTTCTCCTGCTCGAATATGGGTGGCTCTTGCATTAGAAATAGCGAAAAGACCGATAATAAATGAAAAAAATATAAATTTCAATGCTTTCATAGACAATTGATAAGGATTTACATAAACATAAACGAAAAATACGGAATCCTTGTGTTAATTATGAATAGTTTTTTTGAAAACAATTTTACAGAACAAAATGTTGGATTTTTAATAGCAATAATAAATTATCAAAAAAGTGAAAAGTTTTATTGATTCTAATCTATTTGTGGCTTACTTTTGGGCGTTGAAAGTAATTGTACTTTTCAAAGGAATGTAAAATTCGTCAATTGTTCATTAAAATTATTAGATAAGGCTATGTCTTGGCTCACAAAAACGTTAACAAGTTCAATTGGAAAGAAAGTCCTGATGTCACTTACAGGCCTATTTCTTTGTACTTTTCTATTAGTACACCTCGTTGGAAATCTGCAACTTTTTAAACATGATGGCGGGTATGCCTTCAATAAGTATGCAGTTTTTATGACCACTTTTCCACTCATTAAAGTTGTTTCTTATGTAAACTATGCTTTGATTTTATTCCATGCTTTTTGGGGGCTTTACCTCGAATTTCAGAATCGCCAGGCACGTCCTGTTCGTTATGCAGTTGTAAAAAATTCATCGACGTTCTCAAGCCGAAACATGGCAATTCTTGGTACAATTTTATTAGTTTATATTGTAGTGCACATGGGCGATTTTTGGTACAAATTCCATAATGAACCACTTCCATACGTACAGTATGTTGAAAGCATTACAACCGGTGAAGTTGTAACTCAGAAAATGCCAGAAACCTACACTCAAGAGGTGAAGATGGTTGAGATGGTTAATGAAGCAGCTGGTACTCGTACGTACATCGTAAAAGACTTGTATGAGCAAGTAGGTATTTCATTTAAAAATCCGTTATTGGTGATTTTCTACATTTTAGGTATGGTTGCCGTAGGATACCACTTATATCACGGATTCCAAAGTGCTTTCCAGACGATGGGCTGGAATCACCCTAAATATACACCACTTGTGCAGTTTATCGGTACTTGGATTTTTGCTATCGCAATTCCACTCGGATTTGCCGCAATGCCAATCTACTTCTTTTTGCAATAGTAAATGGTAATTGATTATAACAGAACTAATTGATAGAAATAAAATGTCAGATAAACTAATCTCCAAGATACCTGAAGGACCACTTTCAGAAAAATGGACAAAATATCGTTCGACTGTACCATTAGTTAACCCTGCCAACAAACGTAGTCTTGAAATTATCGTTGTTGGAACAGGTTTGGCAGGTGCATCAGCTGCTGCTACTTTGGCCGAAATGGGCTATGCTGTTAAAGCATTTTGTTTTCAAGATTCTCCTCGTCGTGCTCACTCAATTGCCGCACAAGGAGGTATCAATGCCGCAAAAAATTATCAAAACGATGGTGACTCTACTTACCGTTTGTTTTATGATACCATCAAGGGTGGTGACTACCGTGCGAGAGAAGCAAACGTGCATCGTTTGGCCGAAAACTCGGCGAGCATCATCGACCAATGTGTGGCTCAAGGTGTACCTTTTGCTCGTGATTACGGCGGTATGTTGAAAAACCGTTCATTCGGTGGAACGCAAGTAAAACGTACTTTCTACGCTGCTGGACAAACTGGCCAACAATTACTTTTAGGTGCTTATTCGGCACTTGAGCGTCAGGTAGGTTTGGGTAATGTGAAAATGTATTCACGCCACGAAATGCTTGAAGTTGTAATGATTGATGGCAAAGCACGTGGTATTATTGCAAGAAATTTAGTTACTGGCGAAACAGAACGCCATTTCGGACACGCAGTATTGCTTTGTACGGGTGGATACGGAAACGTATTCTATCTTTCAACCAATGCAATGGGCTCGAACGTAACGGCAATCTGGAAAGCTCACCGCCAAGGTGCATTCTTCGGAAACCCATGTTTCACACAGATTCACCCAACTTGTATTCCTGTATCGGGCGACCACCAATCGAAACTTACTTTGATGTCAGAATCATTGCGTAACGATGGTCGTATTTGGGTTCCTAAGAAAAAAGACGACCCAAGAGCAGCCAACGATATTCCAGAAGATGAGCGTGATTATTATTTGGAAAGACGTTACCCTGCATTTGGTAACCTCGTTCCTCGTGATATTGCTTCACGTGCAGCTAAGGAGCGTTGCGATGCTGGCTACGGTGTGGGTGCAACCAAACAAGCGGTTTACTTAGACTTTAGGTCAAATCTTATCAATAAATATGGTCGTGCTGAGGCTTCGAAATTGGGTATCGAAAATCCAACTATCGAACAACTCGTAGCATTGGGTAAAGAAGTAGTGAAGGAAGAATACGGTAACTTGTTTGATATGTACAAACAAATCACTGGCGAAGACCCTTACGAAGTGCCAATGCGTATTTATCCAGCGGTTCACTACACAATGGGTGGCTTGTGGGTAGATTACAACTTAATGACCACAATTCCAGGACTCTATGCTTTAGGTGAAGCAAACTTCTCTGACCACGGTGCAAACCGTCTCGGAGCTTCAGCTTTGATGCAAGGTCTTTCGGATGGATACTTTGTGATTCCTTATACAATCGGTGCATACCTTTCTGGCGAAATCAAAACTAAGTCGATTCCAACTGACCATCCTGCCTTCGTTGAAGCAGAAAAAAGTGTGAAGGATAGAATCAACAAGTTATTGAGCATCAAAGGAACACAATCTCCAGAATCTTTCCACAAACGTCTGGGTAAAATTATGTGGGATAAGTGTGGAATGGCTCGTAATGAAAAAGGTTTGAAAGAAGCTATTGCCGAAATTCAAGCATTGAAAAAAGAGTTTTGGTCAGACGTTAGAATCTTAGGCGATGCTGATGGGTTTAACCCAGAACTTGACAAAGCAGGTCGTGTAGCCGATTTTATTGAATTGGGTGAATTGATGTGCGTTGATGCTCTTTCTCGTAATGAGTCTTGCGGAGGACACTTCCGTGAAGAATACCAAGAAGATGGTGGTGAAGCCAAACGTGACGATGAAAACTTTATGTTTGTATCGGCTTGGGAATTCAAAGGCGAATCTCAATGGGAATTGAACAAAGAACCATTGGTTTACGAAAACATCAAGATTGCACAAAGAAATTATAAATAACCCCCAGCCCCTAAAGGGGGGCTTTATAAAAACTCTGATAAGAATATGTCACATGGTAATATGACAATAAATCTCAAGGTTTGGAGACAAAAGAACAGTAAAACTGCTGGAAATCTCGAAACTTATGTAGTGAAAGGCATCTCAGAAGATATGTCTTTCTTAGAAATGTTCGATGTTTTGAACGAACAACTAATTGCTGAAGGCAAAGAGCCAATCGCCTTCGACCACGATTGTCGTGAAGGTATCTGCGGTATGTGTAGTATGTACATCAATGGTCGTCCGCATGGCCCATTGCAAGGTGTAACTACCTGCCAACTACACATGCGTAGTTTCAAAGATGGCGATACTATTGTGGTTGAGCCTTGGAGGGCCACCGCTTTCCCAGTAATCAAAGACTTAGTTGTTAACCGTTCGGCTTTCGACCGTATCATTGCATCTGGTGGTTTTGTATCAGTAAACACTGGTAATGCCCAAGATGGAAACTCGATTGCTGTTCCGAAAAACGAAGCAGATAAAGCTTTTATGGCTGCCGCTTGTATCGGTTGTGGTGCTTGTGTGGCTGCTTGTAAAAATGCTTCAGCTATGCTTTTTGTTTCGGCAAAAGTTTCACAATTAGCATTATTACCACAAGGACAAGCTGAGCGTCAAGACCGTGCCTTAAACATGGTTGCTCAGATGGATGCGGAAGGTTTTGGTAGTTGTACAAACACTGGTGCTTGTGCAGCAGAATGTCCGAAAGAAATCTCACTCGAAAATATCGCTCGCTTAAACCGTGAATACCTCGGTGCAAGCTTGACAAAATAAGAGATTCGTAGAGTTTGAATAAAAAAATGCCTGTTTCTGAAAGAGACAGGCATTTTTTATGCTTCGACTAATGTGATAAGTGGTGTGTAGAATTTAAATTTATCCATTACATATAATCTTTTAAATCGTCTAACGGGTCATTAAAATCATCAGGAATGGACATAGTTTTACCTTCTAAATGAGCCAAACGTAAAAGTCCCCCAGGTACTCTTTTCTGAAGTGGCTTTGTTTTTTTTTCTTCATTCAAAAAAGTAACTAAACCCTCTGATTTTTCAATATCTGGTGCAGGCTCAGAGAAAGTCAGCACACCATTTTCATAAATACCTTTAATTGAAGTGTACATAATCGTATTTGTTTTTTACAAATCTACCCAAAAACTATATTAAAACAGTTCATAAACAAAAATCCCTGTCTCGTCAGAGACAGGGATTTTCATTGCAATATATTGATGTGATGTATTATCAATTATTCATTTTACATTATCCATTAAATTAAGCATACGTATTCAACATCACTGGCATAACCAACATCAATGTATCTTCATTCTCAGTTTTCTCAACAGGAATAATCAAACCAGCACGATTTGGCTGCGACATTTCCAACGAAATATTTTTCACGCTCAAGTTATTCAACATTTCAATCAAAAACTTAGCATTGAAACCAATTTCCATTTCTTCGCCATCGTATTCACACGAAAGTTTTTCAGTTGCTTCGTTTGAGTAATCTAAATCTTCCGCCGAAATCACTAATTCATTTTGCGAAATCTTCAAGCGAATCTGGTGCGTAGTTTTATTCGAGTAAATCGAGATACGTTTCAAAGTACTCAATAATTCTGTACGTTCGATGCGTAGTTTATTCGGATTGTTTTGTGGAATCACATTTTCGTAATCAGGGAAACGCTCATCAATCAATCGGCAAATCATCTTGATGTGTCCAAAGCTAAAGAACGCATTTGAATTACTAAACTCAGCTTTCACTGGCATCATTTCAGCCGGAAGTGATGATTTCAATAAATTCAACGCCTTACGAGGTAAAATCATCGTAGTGCTATTTGGTGAAGTTACATCTTCACGGCGGTAGCGAATCAAACGATGACCATCAGTAGCAACAAATGTAGTTGAGCTTTCAGAAACTTGTACGAAAACCCCAGTCATAGCAGGGCGTAAATCATCAGTGCTTGTCGCAAAAATCGTATTTGCAATGGCCGAAGCAAGCGTATCAGAATCCATTTCGATGCTGAACGTACGATTTACCTGCGGAACTCTCGGAAAATCCATCGGATTTTCTCCTGCCAATTTATAGCGACCATTAGCCGTTACTAATTCTGTTCCAAAAGTTTCTTCATCAATATTTATCTGTACAGGTTGCTCAGGCAAGCTGCGTAAAGTATCGAGTAATAAACGTGCTGGCACAGCAAACGAGCCACTATCACGAGATTCTACTTCAAATTCGGTAATCATAACCGTTTGCATATCAGATGCCGTAACGGTCAAATTGCTTTTATCTAATTGAAACAAAAAGTTTTCGAGAATCGGAACAATCGGATTGCTGGCAATCACACCATTGATTGTCGAAAGGTGCTTTAGTAATGTAGATGATGAAATAACAAATTTCATGGGTTTTATCGGTTTTCTATTTATATCTCAATTTATGTAACTTGAAAATTATAATCGACTCAGCTATATAACTTTCTTAGTATGAATGCTTACTGTGGCCTTATTGACTCTTGACCGTGGACTGTTTCTTTACTTATTCACGAAAATAATGCCAAATTTTTCGGCACAGAATAAGTCAGCAAAAGTAGTGAAAATTATAATTATCCCAAAGAAAAAAGACTACTGGTTTCCCAATAGTCTTTTTATGATGATGAAGCCTAAATTACGACTCTTAAAGTACATTCAAACTGCTCTGAACCAAGGTTTTTGCTAATAACGCAAACTTAATTCTATCCGGAACTCTGATACGTTCGTGCTGAATTCTATTCGCTGCCGTCTGTTTGATTCTTCCAAAAAGTTTCAAATAATAGACATAAGCTAAATACACTCCTTTTCTTGCTCCTTCTGGCAGCCCCATAATTCCTCGGTAAGCATTATCAAAATCTCTCTGAATATCATCTTCAATAATGGCTTTTGCCGAAATATCAAAATTCTCGAAATCAACTCCTGGGAAATAAACTCGGCCACGCTCACTAAAATCGCTCTTCAAATCTCGTAAGAAATTTACTTTCTGAAAAGCGGCTCCTAAACTACGGGCATCGGCTTTCAATTTATCATACAATGCTTCGTTTCCTTCGCAAAACACTCTTAAACACATCAGACCCACAACTTCAGCCGAACCGTATATATATTCATTATAGCCATCGGCATCGTAAGCAATATTATATAAGTCCATTTCCATGCTATGCAAAAACGCCTCAATCAAGTCATGTTCGATATTATATTTTCTTACAACTTTCTGAAACGAGTGTAAAACAGGATTTAAACTGATACCTTCCTCAATCGCAAGGTAGGTTTCTGCCTTGTAGCGGTCGAGTAAAGTTTTTTTATCGAAGCCGTGAAATGTATCTACAATTTCATCAGCGTATCGCACAAATCCATAGATACCAAAAATAGGCTCGTGGTATTTCTTGTCAAGTGTCTTAATACCTAACGTAAAGGAAGTACTGTAAAGCTCAGTTATGAGTTTACTACAACCAAAAGTTGTTTTTTCATACAAATCCAACATTATATTTCTTCGTTCAAACTGTTAGGAAAATAGATTTAGTAGATTCCGAAAATATTTTACATTTAATCATAAAATATGACAAATGTCATTGTAAAACCCTTTCACGAATCAATATACACTAATAAACTAACAAAGTCAAAAAGTGTTTACAGTTTATTAATATAATTTTCATGAAATTCTAAACATTTTCCTTCATCACTTGCTTTGCAACCACCAAACCCGAAATCAACGAAGGTGGAACCCCAGGCCCAGGCACAGTCAACTGCCCAGTATAATAAAGGTTGTTTACCTTTTTATTTTTCAGACTTGGTTTCAAAAATGCCGTCTGCATTAGCGTATTCGCCAAGCCGTAGGCATTTCCTTTATACGAATTGTAGTCGTTCTTAAAATCATCCACCGCAAAACTTCTCTTATAAATCACATGGTTTCTGATGTCGTGTCCTACATAAGCCTCCAATCTATCCATTACTATATGGTAATACTTTTCTCTAATGGCATCGTTGTCTTCCAAATCGGGAGCAATCGGAATCAAGATAAACAAATTCTCTGAACCTTCTGGTGCAACACTATCATCAGTCTTTGAAGGAGCCGATGCATAAAACAAAGGTTTCGATGGCCATTTCGGATTTGTATAAATCTCGTCGGCGTGAACATTGAAATCTTCATCAAAAAACAAATTGTGGTGAGTCAGCTTATCAATCTTACGATTCACTCCTAAATAAAATAGAAGAGAAGAAGGAGCCATCACTTGCTTGTCCCAATGTTTCTCATCATAGTTACGAGTTTTATCGGTCAACAGATTGTTTTCAATATGATGATAATCCGCACCACCAATCACAACGTCGGCTTCGTATGTTCCTTTTTCCGTAACTACGGTTTTTGCCAACTTTCCTTCTACAACTATTTTCGTTACGGGTTCACTAAGCTTAAACTTCACGCCTTTTTCTTTCGCCAACGCAACCATCCCTTTAATAATTTCGTGCATACCACCCATCGGATACCATGTACCGAGAGCAATCTCTGCATAATTCATCAAACTATATAGTGCAGGAGTATTCTGTGGCGTTGCACCCAAAAACAAAATCGGAAACTCCATCAGTTGTAGTAAACGCTCATTCTTAAAAAACTTACGAATATGTTTTCCAAACGAAGCAAACAAATCAAGGCTTATTGCCTTAGATGCTAAACGAATATCAAAGAACTCAGTTATCGAAATACTGGGTTTCCAAACAAACTCCCCGATGCCTACATCATATTTATATTTCGATTCTTCCAAGAAATCACGTAGCCTTGCTGCACTACCAACTTCGATACTCTCAAAAAGCTCTTCCAGTTTTTGCATGTTAGCAGGCAGCGATATTTCTTCTTCCTTATTAAATATAACCTTATATGAAGGGTCAAGTCTTACCAAATTATAATAGTCCGAAGGTTTCTTGCCAAACTCAGCAAAGTAGCGTTCAAAAATATCAGGCATCCAATACCAACTTGGACCCATATCAAACACGAAGCCTTTTTCATTAAAGACCCTTGCCCTTCCGCCAGCCATCGAGTTTTTTTCTATAATCGTAACGTCGCAGCCTTCATCGGCCAATTTGGTAGCAGCCGATAAACCAGCAAAGCCCGCACCAATAACAATAACCTTCTTCATAAAAAACATTAAACATTTTGTGAAACATACCTAAGCCAATCTCTACCTACTGGCTTGTCATACAATACTATATTATATATATAAGGAAACAACACAGCTACAATAGCCAAACTTACAGAATATAACTCAAACCAAGCTAATACATTATAGATAAATAGTAAACACTTATTCATAGCTATACTATATATATGTATAGAGCCTTGAAACTACATTATTACATGAATAGAAAGTAAAGTTTCTGAATGCTTTCAAAACTGAACTTGTTCAGTTTGAATCCAAAGAAACATATTACTTTGTTCCCAAAGACACAGAATTAATTCCGTGAAGAATAATGTTAGCTAAGCTATACATGGTAGAATCTACAATTGAAAAACCCCGACAATCCTAATTTGTTTGAAATATCTACCATTAAATAATACAGTAACACAACAATCCAAGTTGTGCAATAGCTATAAATACTCAGGGAATATGTTTTTTATAGGATAATAAGAAGAACTT
>NZ_JBMLRC010000061.1:9609-21811 GCF_049241225.1 Emticicia sp. | reverse complement strand
AGGCGGACAAATCGGGCGTGTGATTGTACGTTTGTAAAACAAGTTTCCAACTTGTTAGTTTCTGTTTGCCGAAAATGACAAGTTGAAAACTTGTCGTACTTTATAAAATTATTATCTTTAAGGCATAAACCCTAATCTTATGCCTGTTCTAACCCGCCTAACTTCGGCCGATATCTATCGTGGCTTTGTAATGCTACTAATGATGGCCGAAGTATTGCATTTCGGAGATGTCTCCGAAGCACTGCCCGAAAGTTCATTTTGGTCATTTCTCGCTT
This sequence comes from Emticicia sp., assembly GCF_049241225.1. Lineage (NCBI taxonomy): Bacteria > Pseudomonadati > Bacteroidota > Cytophagia > Cytophagales > Leadbetterellaceae > Emticicia > Emticicia sp. The sequence continues at coordinate 21,536 of NZ_JBMLRC010000061.1, read as the reverse complement.
TCCACCAAGACCACGTTGAGTGGGTTGGCTGCTCACTTCACGACATGATTCAGCCATCATTCTCATTTTTGGTCGGGGTCGTTCTGCCCTACTCCATCGCCAGCCGTCTTACTCAGGAAAGCAGTTTTAGTAAAGTTTTCGCCCACGCCCTCAAACGTTCATTGATTCTGATCTTGCTGGGTATATTTCTACGTTCTCAGTACAAAACTCAAACCTATTTTACTTTTGAAGACACCCTCAGCCAAATCGGGTTGGGTTATCCTTTCTTATTTCTGTTGGGTTTTAGGTCACAAAAAGTTCAGATTTCGGCACTTGTCATTATTCTTGTCGGTTATTGGTTGGCTTTTGCTCTCTATCCGTTGCCCGATGCTAATTTTGATTATGCGAGTGTAGGAGTTGCCAAAGACTGGGAGCATAACCTGACAGGTTTTACGGCACATTGGAATAAAAACACCAACTTTGCTTGGGCTTTCGACCAATGGTTTCTGAATCTTTTCCCGAGAGAAAAACCTTTTATTCGTAATGGTGGAGGCTACTCAACATTGAGTTTTATCCCAACACTCGGAACAATGATTTTGGGGCTTTTGGCTGGAAATATTCTGAAATCTGATACGCTACCCTACGAAAAACTCAAGAAATTCATCATTCTCGGAATTTCGGGCTTAGTAATAGGCTTAATACTAAATCGACTTGGTATTTGTCCGAACGTAAAACGTATCTGGACACCAACTTGGGTTACTTTCAGTGGTGGTCTTTGCTTCTTGTTTTTAGCTTTCTTCTATTGGATAATCGACATCAAAGAAAAAACCAATTGGGCTTATTTTCTGAAAGTAATCGGCATGAATTCAATCGCCGCTTACTGCATAGCCGATGCTTTGGGAGTTTATATTTCCAAATCGCTCAAAATCCATTTAGGCGAAAATTATGCAACTATTTTCGGGCTTCCTTACCAATCGCTTGTTCATGGCGGATTGATGTTGCTCATCTATTGGCTGATTCTTAATTGGATGTTTAAAAAGAAAATATTTATTAAAATTTAGCTTGCTAAGATAATTCATTGCCGTCTGCTTTAGCTGACGGATACTTCTATACAGATAAATTTGACTTTAGTCTAAATATGTGGTTTGACTAAAGTCAAATTTGTTTTTTGTTGCAATCCGTCAGCTAAAGCAGACGGGGTCGCCAAGACGGCAATGAAATTAAGTCAATCAAATTTAATTAGTAAAATGCGTTGTAGTGTCTTAAAAAAATTCTGTAAGACTCATTCTTATCAATTATCACCTTCTTTTCTCACATCAAAAACCCTACGTAGCCAAGATTTCTTCTCGGCATCATCAGCATCTTTTTCCTCTTTTGTTGGCTGATAACTAAGCAATTGAGTCAAATCTGGTTGGCCAGCATCAATCCAACAAGTGAGCCAAAAATCTCCAACCATTTTAATCGAAGCACGCATCTGTCGCTCGACTTGATTTTTAAGCATGGCATGGTAGCGTTCTGAAAAATCCTTTGAATAATTTTTTGTTGTGATGCCATTTCGCTCATCAAAACCAAATTTTTTATCTTCCGAAAACTGAGCTGTCAATTCTCTCTCAAAAACCAAAACCGAATCAAGAGCAGCATTGGCACCCAAAACTGCTTGCCAAGCACGCTTTTGCGGAGTTTTTACATATTCAGCTTGTCCGACAAAAAAATCATAATTATCTGAAAACAACTCGGGCAAACGGCTCTCCCAAAAACCGTGAATACCAACTTGATTAGTTAGTTGCCCATTATAATTCCGTGTTGTATGAAGTGGCACATTGGCATCGGCAATATAATGACCAATATCAGCCGAAAGCATCAAAATTCTGCGAACATCACGCTTACGAAAAGCTTCCGTAAGCTGAAACTTCATAAAATTGATATGCCACGGCACAATACCGTGTCGGTTTAAAGTATCTTCCGAAATCTTCTCCGTCACTTCTTTCCATGAGTAAGTTGGCAACTTCTTTCGCAACGAATCTGAATAATTATCCAAATCAATAAAGTGTCGAGGAGCTTCTTCTTTCACTGCATAGCGGCGTTGGTCGGGGTTTACAGCATTTTCGGTTACAAAGTCAATGTGCTTTTTATAAAACTTAAACATTTCGGGCGGAAGCGTAAAAACTGCCAAACGATTTATCCGCTGATGCCCAAAAAAGCCCCAGAGTGGATGCTCCCACAGTGGACGCTGCCAGAGTGGACGCTCCCACAGTGAATGCTGCCTGAGTAGATGCCGATTTTCAGTCCTTATTTTCCATGAAGAAATCAAAATTATACCCAAAAAGAGCAAGCTACTTCTCGCTAAACTCTTCCATTTCGGAAAAAAAACTTTTTTAACGCCTCTTTTCATCATTTTTGCCACTATTTTTTTTCAAAATAAAATATTTTATCAGACACTTTTTCAAAAACTTTCAATTTCAACCTCAAAAACTGTGATTTTTCATTTTTTTCTTAAACATCTCCTAAATTCCAAACGCCCTTTTCTGAAAAAATAAATTTTTCTTTTAAAAACGCCTAAAAATAAAACCTAAATCCAAATATTTTTAAAAATTGAGTAATTACACTCATTTTGACAAAAAGCTCCAAAACAGAATAATATTTGGCAATATATAATAAAAACAAAAACAGTAAAATATTTTCTTGAAATAATGCAACATTTTCAAATAAAATGTGTTATATTTGCATCGTATTACAGAATATTATTCGGATTTAAGAAAATGAGTCAAGCACAGAAAAAATCGTTATTAAGATATTTAATGCCAGCAATGGCTTTGGGAATGTTTGCTTTTTTAATGGTAGCTTATGGGTCGGCATACACGCCACCAAAAGCACAAAAGCAACGTATTGTTTGTTTTAAATTCAAACAAGGTACTTCAGTAGAAGCAATCAAGAAACACATGGCTGACTTTCAAGATTTGAAACGTCAGATGCCAGAAATCGCAGCTTATTCAGCAGGCGAAACTTTCGGAGAAGATAATTCTAAAGCGGAGTACGATGTTATGCACTATCTTACTTTCAGAACTGAAGCTGAGGTTGAGAAATTCCGTGAAAGCACGCAATACAAAGCATTTGAAAAAGCCAACGAAGCCAACTGGGATAAAGTATTGGTTATCAATTCAGAGATTAAATAGTCGATGGACGATAGTCCGTAAGTCGATAGGTTTTAGGAAGACTTCGCTTTGAGCGAAGTCTTCCTTTTTTTAGTAAAAAATATTTTAGTTTAAGTTTTTTCTTTAATATTATTTCATTAATTTTGCACTCCAAATTTAGAGTAAGACAATTATTATATTAAAATACAATGGCAAATCATAAGTCGGCATTAAAGCGTATCAGAGCAAACGAAACTAAGCGTTTGAGAAATCGTTACCAACACAAAACCACTCGTACTTTGGTTAGAAAATTACGTGGTTTAAGCGATAAAACAGCAGCTACTGAATTATTCAAATCAGCAGCTTCAGCTTTGGATAAATTAGCTCGTAAGAACGTTATCCACAAAAACAAAGCAGCAAACTTGAAATCAGGTTTGGCTAAGCATATCGCTGGATTAGCAGCTTAATCTCCCTCGGGAATTCAATATTTTGCTCATGGAAACAATTTCTCCGTGAGCATTTTTTGTTTGCAAGTCAATGGTCGATTGTCAACAGTCGACAGCAATGCAGTACAACTATCACTTTCAAAAACTATCGACCGTCGTCAGTTGACTGTCGTCTAACTCCATGATTAGCAAGATTCTATCGTGGGCGGAAGAAGACCGACCAAGAGAAAAACTTTTGTTGAAGGGCAAAGCGGCCCTTTCGGATGCCGAATTGATTGCTATTCTGATAGGTTCAGGCACAAGAGAGTTATCGGCTGTTGATTTATCAAAGCTGATTTTGCAAAGCGTTAAAAATAATCTTAACGAACTCGCTAAGCTGAGTATCAATGACTTAATGAAGTTTAAAGGTATTGGCGATGCAAAAGCCATTTCGATTGCCGCCGCCTTAGAACTCGGCCGACGAAGAAAAGAAAGTGATGTTATCAAGAAAGCAAAAGTTAGTTCATCGGCTGATGCTTACGAAGCCATTCGCCCTTATTTGATGGACTTGCAACACGAACAATTTTGGGTGTTATTGCTCAATCGGGCAAACGAAGTCATTCGTCCACAGCAGATTAGCATTGGTGGTGTTTCGGGAACAGTAGCCGACCCAAAGATGATTTTCAAGGCGGCCATTGAACATTTGGCTTCGGCCATAATTTTAGTGCATAATCATCCATCGGGAAACTTAACACCAAGCCAAGCTGATAAAGATTTGACAAAGAAGGTAAAAGAAGCAGGCCGAACACTTGATATTCCTGTACTCGACCACCTAATTTTCAGTGATAATGGTTATTTTAGCTTCGCTGATGAAGGGATATTCTGAATAAGAATGTAAAATGAATAATTGATAATGCCCTAATTATTCATCCAGCAATACATACATTCTTTATACGAAAAATATATTTTATTTATAAAAACTAAAAGATAGGATTTTGAATTTTAATTGAACGTAGTAGTAATTCTACATTCTACATTCTACATTCTACATTCTACATTCTACATTAATTAAAATGCTTACAGTTTCAAATATTTCGCTAAGTTTTGGCAAAAGAACTCTCTTTGAAGAGGTAAATCTAAAGTTTACACCAGGCAACGTTTATGGCCTTATTGGAGCAAACGGTGCAGGAAAGTCAACGTTTGTAAAAATCCTTTCGGGCGACCTTGAACCAACTTCGGGTAGCGTAAGCATGGACCCAGGTGAAAGGATGTCGGTTTTGAAGCAAAATCAAAATGCTTTTGATGATGACACCGTTTTGAACACCGTTGTGCGTGGAAACGAGCGTTTATCGCAAATCATTGCTGAAAAAGATGCCATTTACGCCAAAGAAGATTTCTCGGAAGAAGATGGTAATCGTGCCGCTGAATTAGAAGCAGAATTTGCCGACATGAACGGCTGGGATGCCGAATCAGATGCTGCAAACTTACTTTCGGGTTTGGGTATAAAAGAAGATTTGCACTATACCTTGATGGCCGACATGAACCCTTCTGATAAAGTAAAGGTTTTGTTGGCTCAGGCATTGTTTGGTAATCCAGATATTTTATTACTCGATGAGCCTACCAACAACTTAGATATTGAATCTATTTTATGGCTCGAAAACTTCTTGATGAATTTCAAAAACACCGTAATTGTTGTTTCTCACGACCGTCACTTCCTCGACAACGTGTGTACATATATTGCTGACCTTGACTTCAAGAAAATCACGCTTTATGGTGGTAACTACTCTTTCTGGTACGAATCAAGCCAATTAGCGGCACGTCAGAAATCTGACCAAAACAAAAAAGCCGAAGAGAAAAAGAAAGAATTGGAAGAATTTATTCGTCGTTTTTCTGCCAACGTGGCTAAGTCGAAACAGGCTACTGCTCGTCAGAAAATGATTGAAAAATTGAATATTGAGCAAATTCAGCCTTCATCACGTAAGTATCCGTATATCGGATTTAAGCCAGAGCGTGAAGTAGGCGACCAAATTTTGTTAGTAGAAAACCTCAGCTACAAACTTGAAGATGGCACTTACCTATTCAAAGATTTGAGTTTCCAAGTTGCTCGTGGCGAAAAAATTGCCTTTTTGAGCAAAGATGGTTTGGCAGTTTCGGCCTTATTTGATATTCTTTCGGGCGAAAAACAACCTTCAAGTGGTAGTTTCAAGTGGGGTATCACGATTACACATACTTACCTACCAAACGATAACAACAAATATTTCTCTGATGGTAGCCTCGACCTCGTTGATTGGCTCAGACAATATTCGGTTGAAAAAGATGAAACGTTTATTCGTGGATTCTTGGGCAGAATGCTGTTCTCGGGCGAAGAAGCCTTGAAGAAATGTACGGTACTTTCGGGAGGTGAAAAACAACGTTGTATGTTTTCGAGGATGATGCTTTCGGGAGCAAACGTTTTGATGTTCGACGAACCAACCAACCACTTAGATTTGGAGTCGATTCAGGCCCTTAACAAAGGTATGGAAGATTTCCCGAGCAATATGTTATTTACATGCCATGACCACCAATTGACACAAACGGTGGCTAATCGTGTAATCGAACTTTCATCGAAAGGTTTCTTGGATAAATTGACCGATTTTGATACTTACTTGACTGACGAAAAAATCAAAGCTCAACGTGATGCTTTGTATAAATAAAAAATAGATTTTGGTAGTTAGACAAACGTGGCATATCTTCGAGATGTGCCACGTTTATTTTATATACCGATTCAAAGCCAATGCAAGACTTCACCGAAATAGCACAAAACGATTTAGAGAGCGTTTTGTCCAACCCAAATACTATCTTAGTTGATGTAAGAGAAATAACCGAATTTGCAGATTTCAATATCGGTGGAATAAATATACCTCCGCACGAAATAACGGAGCGATTGGAAGAACTCAAAGACTACCAAACAATTGTAGTAGCTTGCTCAAATGGCACAAGAAGTAGTATCGTAGCCCGGCTTTTGACAAAGAAACTGCCAGAAAAAACTATTCTACACTTAGAAGAAGGAATATTTTAAGAATTCTGAGTGTAGAGTTCTGAGTTATTTTTAATTCCGAACTCTACACCGCACGTGCGACTCCGTCAACACTTTATTAAAATCCGTCGTAATCTCTTTCTTTTTTGATTAACCATTTGCCTACTGCAAAAGATAATACCATTAAAATAACAAAGAATGCAATTGCATACCAAGTAGGATATTGATAACCGAACATAATCGTATGAAGTTTAAATTATTACCCTGCAAAAATACAACAAAATAAAAAAGATTATAACATTTCTCTAAAAAAAGTTATAATTCTGTTCAAAAGCATAGAGTTCTTTATGAATTTATCAGGTTTCATAAAGCATAAAACGTCGACAAGGTTTTGAACCTTGCCGACGTTAATACACCCGATAAATTTATTTGGAACAAAGAATAATTTAGACTGATTTTAGCACCACATAGGCGACCCCATCAAAACTCAGAACTCACTTCCCGCCTTTCAAGATTGAATTGTAGCGTGGCATATCTTTAAATAACTTCAACGCCTCTTGTACTTCTTTATCACGCTCAAATGCCACAAACTTCATGGCTTTTTGGTAGTAATAACGGCTCAGAATTTCAGCTTCCAGTTGCTCTTTGATGTCTTCTTTATTTTTAGCTAAATCCTGCAACTTGCCTTGATTGATTTTATCACGCAATGATTTGATTTGCTCTTGTACTAAATCTAAAGAGTTTTCTTTCTTGGCTGATGCCTCCAAATTATCCAAATTACGCTCCATTGTGGTTACGTATGTAAAATCTTTGCCCTTCAACCACGTGATAAAATCTTGATACTCAGCCTCGGTCAAGGTAAACTTCTCTTTTGGTTTCTGATTTGCGTGTTCGAAATAGTATTTGGTTGCATAATCAAAGATATAGTTCTTTTGAAGTAAATTCACCGTTACGGCAGCCATTGTTGGTACTTCAGTCTTAATGTCAGGGTCAACACCACCACCATCATATACTGTTCGTCCGTTTTTGGTTTTGAAAGCAGTTTTTAAAGAGTCTGGCACACGTCCTACGCTACCATCGGGGTTGCGGTGGCTATAATCTAAGGCCTGAATACAACGCCCGCTTGGAATGTAATATTTAGCGGTCGTGATTTTCATTTTAGTATTATAACTTAGGTCACGAGTGGTTTGTACTAAGCCTTTCCCAAACGAACGTTGACCAATAATTACGGCACGGTCGTAGTCTTGGAGCGTTCCGCTCACAATTTCAGAAGCTGATGCACTCATACTATTTATCAAAACTACAATTGGTATCTCAGTATCGAGCGGTGCTTCCATTGCCATATATTTGTGGTTCCATTCGGCCACTTTTCCACGAGTTTCTACAATTAGTTGGTCTTTTGGTAAAAAAGCATTGCAGATTTCAACCGACATATTCAACAAACCTCCTGGGTTTCCACGTAAATCTAAAATTACTTTTTTCATGCCTTGTCCTTTCAACTCAGCAAAAGCTCCTTTTACTTCTTTGGCGGCAGTTGCCGTAAAATCATTGAGTTGAATATAACCTACCTCATCGTTAATCATACCTGAATGCGGTACGTTTGGCGTTTTTACAATATCACGCCCAACCACCAAATCAATCGGTGAGTTTTGTCCATAACGTTTCACCGACATTTTTACGGTTGTACCCGTCTGGCCTTTCATTAATCGACCAATATCAACGCCCTTGCGAGCCACCACATCTACGCCATCTACTTTTATGATTTCGTCACCAATTTTCATTCCTGCTTTATCGGCTGGCGAACCTTCATAAATCATCACTACCACGTGTTTGTTATCACGGTGCGAAACTGTGGCTCCAATACCATTATATTTCCCAGTTGTCATGGTCATATAATCTTCGATATCATCCTCGGGAAAGAAGTTAGTATAGGGGTCGAGCTGCTTGAGCATTGACTCGATGCTCAAACGCATGGCTTTGTTTGGGTTGATTTCGTCAACGTAGTAGGCATTAAGCTCTTTAAACATCGTAGCGAAAATATCTAAGTTTTTTGCTATCTCGAAATAGCGGTCGTCGTATTTAAAGGCTACAAACGGAACTGTAACAACGGCCAAAGCAATTAAAGTAAATCTGCGTAGGTTTTTCATATTTAATTTTGAATGATTGAATGAGAGAATGTTTGAATAAACGTACTCCCTTCAAAATTTTCTGGAGAAAATTCAATACTATTAACGCAAAAACTTGACCAAAAGGTGTCATTGAGGTGAAGTTTTTCCGTAAGTTTTTGCAAAGAAACGCATTTTTCGGACTGGAAAAAACTGCCGCTCTACAATATACAAATTATCAAAATCATTATCGGGAATATCTGCTCGTAATGTATCTCGCTCAAACAAACCATTAACCACATATTTGGTGGTATTGCTATGCCCCACAACCAACACATTTTTACCTCTGAATTTCTTTAACTTTTCGATAAAAACTCGCATCGAATCGGCTGGGCTGGCAGCATAAATCTTAGTTATTAAACCCTTAGAATCGGCCAAAGGTTTGGCAGTATTTTTGGTTCGTAAAAAATTGGTCGAATAAATCTCCGATATTCCTTTATTGGCCAATGCTGTTTTCAAATCTTCGGCTCTTTCTTGCCCCAAAGTGCTGAGTGGCGGATTGGCCGAATTATCAACTTTTTCGCCATGACGAACCATATAAAACGTTGACTGACAAGAAGTTAAAACCAACAAACCCCAAATAAACTTTTTCATAATTTCAATTATTTATACTTTTTCTCAGATGATAATCGCACATTTTATTTTAATATCAAATCTATGCCGAAAATGCGAAATTATTGGCATACAGCTTCGATTATAAATTTTAAAATTCCGATAAAAATGTGTATCTTTACATCTAAAATAATACTAAAAACTGTGAGTATCAAAGTTAAGATATTCTATTCAGATAAATTCTGATAGTTAAATTTTTATAAAAAATAAATTATGGCAGAAAATCAAGAAGGCATGGAGCCTCAGAAGTCGAGAGCAGATTATGGTGCTGAGAATATTCAGGTACTTGAAGGGTTAGAGGCAGTAAGAAAACGTCCAGCCATGTACATTGGCGACATCAGTGCAAAGGGTCTTCACCACCTCATCTGGGAAGTAGTTGATAACTCGATTGATGAAGCTTTAGCAGGGCATTGCGACACGATTCACGTAACAATCAATGAAGACAATTCGGTAACAGTAAAAGATAATGGTCGTGGTATTCCAACAGGAATGCACTCAAAAGAGAAAAAATCAGCTTTGGAGGTTGTAATGACCGTACTTCACGCTGGTGGTAAATTCGATAAAGATACTTATAAAGTTTCTGGTGGTTTGCACGGTGTGGGGGTATCCTGCGTAAATGCCCTTTCGACCCACCTACGAGTAGAAGTACACAGAGAAGGAAAGATTTTTGAACAAGAATATAACATCGGAAAGCCACTTTATCCAGTACGTGAAATCGGTACGGCCGATGATACTGGTACACAAGTTACTTTCAAGCCAGATGGCAGCATTTTTACGGTAACAGAATACAAATACGAAACCGTAGCCAATCGTTTACGTGAATTATCTTTCTTAAATAAAGGTATCACGATTATCTTGAAAGATTTGCGTGAAATTGATGAAGACGGCAACGCATTGACTGATACTTTCCATTCGCAAGGTGGTTTGGCCGAATTCGTTTCGTATATTGATGCAGGTCGTGAGCGTTTGATTCCAGAACCGATGTTTATGGAAGGAAATAAAGACGGGGTACCTGTTGATGTGGCAATGCTTTACAACACAAGTTACAGCGAAAACGTATCTTCGTTTGTAAACAACATCAATACTCACGAAGGTGGAACGCACGTTTCGGGTTTCCGTATGGCCCTTACTCGTACGTTGAAGAGCTATGCCGAGAAATCGGGTATTTTGGCAAAAGAAAAAATTGATATTAGTGGAGATGACTTCCGTGAAGGACTTACGGCCGTTATTTCGGTAAAAGTACAAGAACCACAATTTGAGGGTCAAACCAAAACCAAATTGGGTAATAGTGAGGTTACTTCGGCAGTAAGTGCTTGTGTTTCGGAAATGCTTGAAACTTACTTAGAAGAACATCCAAAAGAAGCTCGTATCATCGTTGACAAGGTAATCTTGGCAGCTAAAGCTCGTATTGCGGCTAAGAAGGCTCGTGAGATGGTACAACGCAAAAACGTGTTGGTTGGAAGTGGTTTACCAGGAAAATTGGCTGACTGCTCGGAATCTGACCCAACAATTTGTGAAGTTTACTTAGTTGAGGGTGACTCGGCGGGTGGTTCGGCCAAACAAGGACGTAATCGTGCCTTCCAAGCTATTTTGCCTTTACGTGGTAAAATTCTCAACGTTGAGAAAGCACAAGAATTTAAGATTTACGAAAACGAAGAGATTAAAAATATCTTTACGGCTTTGGGTGTGCAAATCGGTCGAGATGGCGATGAGCGTGCTTTAAACACCGAAAAATTACGTTACCACAAAATCATCATCATGACCGATGCTGATATTGACGGTAGCCACATTCGTACCTTGATTCTGACGTTCTTCTATCGTTATATGAAAGAGTTGATTGAGAAGGGTTATATCTATATCGCTCAACCACCTTTATATTTAGTGAAGAAAGGAAAAGATGAGGAATATTGCTGGACAGAAGAGCAACGTGAGATTGCCGTGAAGCGTTTGGCAGGTGGTGGAAAAGAAGAAAACGTGGGTATTCAACGTTACAAAGGTTTGGGAGAAATGAACCCAGAACAACTTTGGGAAACAACCATGCGACCAGACAAACGTACGTTAAAGCAAGTAACCGTTGAATCGGCTGCCGAAGCCGACCACCTATTTGCGATGCTCATGGGTGATGAAGTTGGTCCACGCCGTGATTTCATTGAGCGTAATGCCAAATATGCTAAAGTTGATATTTAAGCCCCTCCCAACCCTCCCCGATGGGGAGGGCTTTTTTTTGCATTTTGTCTCTCTATCTTCTATATAACTATGAAAAAAATTATACTACTTCTCATTTTAAGCTCCCCCATCGGGGGCTGGGGGGCATTCGCACAGAAAAAAATATATCCCCTCATTAAAAGCGGAGGAGGAATGTTTGAAGTACCAGAAGCGACACCCATAGCCGATAAAAAGATGAAGTATAAACTAATAGTTGATTTATCGAAGGCCTCTGATAAACCAGATTCGGTCAATGCCTCACTCGATAAATTGGCACGTTTGGTAAATGCTCATATTGAAGCGGGAGTTCCGAAAGAAAATATTGATGTTGTGGGTGTATTTCATTTTTTAGGAACACCCGTCATTTTAGAAGATGAAGCCTACAAAAAGAAGT
>NZ_JBMLRC010000061.1:1338-9509 GCF_049241225.1 Emticicia sp. | reverse complement strand
TTTCATTTTTTAGGAACACCCGTCATTTTAGAAGATGAAGCCTACAAAAAGAAGTTTGGAATGTCAAACCCAAATACGGCATTAATCAATGAATTAAGCAAAAATGGTGTGCGTTTTTTCGTGTGTGGGCAGTCGCTTAGGGCAAGAAAATTAGTAGATGAAAAACGCAATGAAAACATAAAAGTAGCACAATCGGCCTTGATAACTTTCAGTACTTATCAGAGTAAAGGTTATGCTTTGATTTTGCCATAAAATCGTAGAGCCGTTGCATGCAACGGCTCATATCATAAAAATATCTTATTCCAAATTTTAGACGTTGCAGTGCAACGTCTCTACGGAATTCTCAAAATACTTGTCTCGCAACGGCCATTGTCGTATCTGACTTACTCATTGTGTAGAAATGCAAAGCAGGTACACCGAAATCAATTAATTCACGGCATTGCTGCACTGACCACTCGATACCCAATTGTTTGGCTTGTTTATCGTTTTCGCAAGCCATTACTTCTTTTCTGAATGCCTCTGGCATATCCAGATAAAATAATCTTGGTAAAATATCTAATTGCTTTTTAGTAGCCAAAACTTTCAAACCCGGTATAATTGGAATAGTAATGCCTTCGGCACGACAACGATTCACAAAATCGAAATACTTTTGGTTATCGAAAAACATCTGAGTCACTACATAATCTGCTCCAGCGGCTACTTTACGTTTCAGATTTTCCATATCTTGGTCTAAATCAGTAGCTTCAAAGTGTTTTTCGGGGTAAGCAGCCACACCGATACAAAAATCGCTGGCATTCAAATACTCCGAATCTTCGTGCAAATATTTGCCACTATTCATGTCTTTTATCTGCGAAACTAACTCATTGGCAAACTGATGCCCGTCTTTTTTGGCTTTGAAAGTATCATATGGCTTCGCAAAATCACCACGGAGAGCCAACACGTTATCAATTCCTAAATAATTGAGGTCAATCAATAAATCTTCAGTATCGTCTTTTGTAAAACCACCACAAAGTACATGCGGCACTGGGTCGATTTTAAAACGGTGCATGATTGACGAACAAATTCCGACTGTTCCGGGGCGTTTACGAGTACGTACCTCCTTGATTGAGCCATCAGGCATTTGCTTCGTAAAATATTCTTCACGGTGAAAAGTAACATCAATAAAAGGAGGTTTCAATTCCATCATTGGCTCAATGGCATTCAAGAGGTCATTGATATTAGTGCCTTTGGTTGGCGGAATGATTTCAATCGAAAAAATTGGTTTTCCGTTATTGCTCTTCAAATGTTCGGTTACTTTTGCCATTTTATAAAAGAAAGTTTTATCCTTATTTTTCGACAAAAATAGATATATTATTTATTAAAACAAATTTTTATAGTTATTTTATCTAATATTTAAGCATTAAGTAGTTATATTATTTTTACGTATAATAACAGAGTGATTAAAATTTAACCGAACTATGATGTTTGAAACGCTCATAGGCCGACTTAGCCAAAGCTTCTTGATGGTCGGGGTGAGCAATTTTGATGAGTTCTTTGGCCCTTTCTACCAAGTTCTTGCCAAATAAATAAGCAATTCCAAATTCTGTAACTACATAATGTACGTTGGCCCGAGTAGTTACTACGCCCGCTCCTTCTTTCAGATGCGAGACAATCTTCGACAAGCCATTAGCAGTGGTAGCATTCAAAGCAATAATTGGTTTTCCACCTTCTGATAATGCCGCTCCTCTGATAAAATCCATTTGTCCGCCCACGCCCGAATACATATTATAACCAATGCTATCAGCACAAACTTGGCCAGTAATATCAATTTCAATGGCACTATTAATGGCCGTAACCTTCGGATTTTGTCTAATAATTGAGGTATCATTTACGTAATCTACCCGCATCATTGTCACGAGTGGATTATCATCAACAAAATCGTAGAGTTTCTTAGACCCACACAAAAACGTAGAAACAATTTTCCCTCGATTACGCTTTTTGTATTTTCCTGTAATAATTCCTTTTTCGACCAGCGGAATAATACCATCAGAAAACATTTCGGTGTGAATTCCTAAATCTTTGTGGTTATTGAGAGCAGCCAAAACCGCATTCGGAATACTGCCGATTCCCATTTGGAGTGTTGCTCCATCTTCTACTAAAGAGGCCACGTGGCTACCAATTCGTTTGTGTTCATCGGTAGGTTCGCCCCACGAAACTTCGTGAAGAGGCTCATCAAAAGGCACAAAATAATTGATTCGACTGGTGTGAATTTGGGCATCACCAAGTGTACGAGGCACGAATTTATTTATCTGAGCAATAACCACATCAGCCGAGTCGATTGCTGCTAAAGTAGCATCAACCGATGTGCCGAGCGAACAAAAACCACTTTTATCTGGTGTAGAAACCGAGATTAAAGCGATATTTAACTTGATGATGTTTTGGATAAAAAGTTTAGGAATCTCCGATAAAAAGACTGGAATATAACTTCCCCGCCCTTCGGCAATGGCTTTTCGGGTATTTTTTGCAATAAAAAAAGCGTTGGTATGAAAAACTTCGGCGTATTCGGGATTGGTATAAGGAGCTTCGCCTTCGGTGTGGAGGTGATATATTTCGATTCCTTTCAGCGTATCAGCTCGGCCAACTAAAGCATTTACCAAATGGTGAGGCACAGCCGAAACGCTGTGAATAAAAATTTTATCACCTGATTTTACAGTTTCGAGGGCTTCTTGGGCAGTTGTGATTAACATAAGCTTGTTTAATTTTTGTGCAAAAAAATAGGTTTCGTTGCCTTTAATACATGACAATAATCATCTTTTGAAACGCTTATGCTCAACTTTTATTTATCAAAAATAAGGGCATTATGTTATCATTATTTTTTCAAAATAAATATAAAAATAATTATATTTAATAAAGCAAACTAATTACTAAGTATTCACGTTTAGGCATTAGAATCATTATTAAACATTTATTATCTATCAATGAAAAAACTTTCTCTATTACTATTCTTGGGCATTTTTGCCTTTAGTTTTGATGTTTCGGCACAAACTACTTCCACCATAACAGCAGTAACTGATACAGTTGCCGCCAAAGCTTATGTAGGTAAATATAAGGTAAAAGAAGGACCTTTTGAAGAATTAATTATAAGTATTCAGAATGGTAAACTTTTTGGTGAAGCGGTAGGCCAAGGCTCGGCTGAACTCGCTCCGACCAAAGAGGCTGATATTTTTGAAGTTATGGGTTATGATGGAAAAATCGAATTCGTCAGAAACGATGCAAAAGTTGTTGTAAAAGCGAAACTCTCCATACAGGGTAATGTAATTGAGAGCGAAAAACAACCTTAAATGACTTTTTGGGCATAAAAAACGCCGCTTTGAGCTTCAAAGCGGCGTTTTTTATGCCTAATTATTTCTATCGACGTGAAGCTAATTTTGCTAATAACTTTAAGATTTCGAGATACAACCAAATGATTGTTACCATCAAACCAAAAGCGGCATACCACTCCATGTATTTAGGAGCTTGCATTTCGGCACCTTGCTCAATCAAATGAAAATCTATGATTAAATTCATAGCAGCAATTGTGATTACTACTAATGAGAAAATTATCCCGATAATACCTCCTTCGTGGATATACGGCACGTTTATACTAAACATCCCCAAAATCCAAGTAAGCATATACAACAAGAAAACCGCTCCAGTTGCAGCTGCTACGCCAAACATAAAGCCTTGAGTTGCTTGCAATACTTTCGTTTTATACAAAAACCACATCACAAATACCACTCCGAATGTAAGACCTGCGGCAATCAATGCAAATTCTTGGAAAATGGCCGAGATGGCACCAATCGCTAAACCTTCGAGCAAAGCATAAGTGGGTGCTAATTGTGGAGCCCATTCTTTCTTAAATGCTAAAACTACTGCACAGAGGAGTCCACCGATACAACCAGCAGGAATAAGCATTGGAGCGATACTCCAACCTTGCACCAATCCTATCCAAGAAACAGCCGAAGACGCCATTAGGATAAATAACAAGATACCGACTTTAGTAAGGGTTGATTCTACCGTCATGACCTCGTTGCGGTCGTAGGTATAATCAATATTTGTGAATGTTTTTTCTGAAAATGCTGGATTTGCCATAGATAATTGTTGGTTTTAGGTTTTAATAGATAAAGCAATTAAATGAAAATTCTGAATTTTTCAAAATAATTTTTATCAGTCCTTTTACACTTTATAACTACGGTGAGCATCTAACTTCAAAAATATAAACAACAAGATTGTGAATGACCAAAGCGACGAACCACCATAACTCAAAAACGGCAATGGAATACCGATTACGGGCATTAGACCAATAGTCATACCAATATTCACGAACAGGTGAAAAAACAGAATAGAAGCTACACAATAACCGTAAATACGAGAGAATTTACTTCGTTGCTTTTCAGCTAAATTGATGATTCTATTCAATAATGCCGCAAATATCAAAATCACGATAACACTTCCCACAAAACCCCACTCCTCGCCTACCGTACAGAAAATAAAGTCAGTTGATTGCTCAGGTACAAAGTCGAATTTGGTTTGTGTACCTTGTAAATACCCCTTTCCGATAATTCCACCCGAGCTGATAGCTACCCTCGATTGTGTAACGTTCCAACCTGCTCCAAGTGGGTCGGAGTCAGGATTTACTAATACTTGAATACGTTTTTGCTGGTGTGGTTGCAATACATTCGTTGTGAAAAACTTCACACCAAATACAAATGCCGATGCAATGACAAATACGCCACCCAGACGAATGAGGTTCTGACGAGTACGTTCGTAGCGTTTCAAAAACATATACCAAAACAAACCACAAGCTACCGCCAAACCAGCCACCACATAAAACTTATTGAAGAATAATACTAATACAAAAAGAATCGCTAAGGCTATACCAAGAGCAGGATAAATACCTGGAAGGCCTTCACGGTAGAAAACTGCGATAAATGCAGCAAAAGTCAAGGCCGAACCTGTTTCTTTCTGCAAAATGATGATGATTGGTGGCACAAAAACCAATAAACCTGCTACGATTGCATCTCTAACTTTCGAGATATTTACCCCTTGTGTACTCAGAAATCTCGCCAATGCCAAAGCCGTAAAGATTTTAGAAAATTCGGCGGGTTGCAAGGAAAATGTGCTTCCTAATTTTATCCAAGACCTCGAACCTTTGATTTCGGTTGCCAAAAAGATGGTTGCAATCAATAATAAGATTATGAAACCATAGAATATATAGGCAAATGAGTCATAGACTTTGTAATCGACAAAGAGTATAATAAGAATCAATACGAATGTTGATGAAATAAAGAGCAACTGCTTCCCGGCATTATGAGAAGTAGAAAAAATCGTAATTGGGTTTTCGGGGTTGTAAACCGCCGCATAAATATTCAACCAGCCAAAAAACACCAGTGCCGCATAAAGCCAAACTGTTGTCCAGTCAATTCCTTCTCGAATATCAATTTCACGTGCCATACTATTTGGTTTTATTTAGATTTTCTTCCTTTGGTTTGATAAATGTTGTCTTCACAGGTTTCTCCGACTCTTTCTGAGGTTTTGTTGGAGCCACAGGAGCAGCTGGCGTAGGCTTACTGGTTGACTCTGGCGTAAGTGTCGGAATTGGTTTTGCGGCTGCACCAGCGGCCATTGCTTCAACAGTTTTGATACTCAGATTCAACATACGCTCTTTAATAGCCGTACGCTCGATTTTGCGTTTCAAGTATTTCTCAATCATCAAGGTAGCAATCGGAGCAGCCACCGAACCACCAAAACCTGCATTTTGAACCATTACTGCAATTGCAATTTTAGGGTTATAACGAGGAGCAAATGCTATGAAAATTGAATTATCTTTTCCTTTTTTGTTTTGAGAAGTACCCGTTTTTCCACAAATTTCGATACCTTCAACGATACCAGCTCCACCACCAACGGTTCCACGCTCAACAGCATCCTGCATACCTCCGATGATTGCTTCAAAATGACGTGGGTCTATATCCGTACGGTGTACCTGACGGTGTTCGGGAGCAACTCCTTTTCCGTTTTGGCCAACGCCTCTCACTAAATGTGGTGTTACCCAATAACCTCGATTGGCAATGGTAGCAGCCAAATTAGCCATTTTAAGCATATTCACCGAAATTTCACCTTCACCGATGCTCAAAGAGTAAATATTAGAAAACTTCCATTGGTTCGAGCCATAACGCTTATCGTAATATTTTACGTTGGGTAATAAGCCCGAAGACTCAGAAGGCAAATCAATGCCGAGCTTTTGACCATACCCGAATTTTTCAACCATATCATGCCATTTTGATAGCATAATTGGAGCTGCTTTAAAAGGATTTGTCTCGCTTGTAGCCGCCATTGTTTTCTTGAATACATGGTAAAAGTAAGGATTACAAGAATACTGAACGGCATTGTGTAAATTACCCGAAGGGTGTCCATGACATTTTACGGGAGCATTACCACAAACAAAGAAAGTTTCGGGTGTGATTGACCCAAGCTGTAAACCAACCAACGATTGTACTAATTTAAAAGTCGAACCTGGGCGAAAGAAACCAGTAGCTACACGGTCGTTGAGCGGTTTATCGGGGTTTCGGTAAAGTTCTTTAAAATATTTACTAAATTGTTTACCCGAAAGCATGTTTGGGTCATAGTACGGATACGAACCCATCGCCAAAATCTCGCCAGTTCGTGGCTCAATTGCTACTGCACAACCTGTTTTTCCTTGAAAAAGGCTATCGGCCAACTGCTGAATCTCGACATCAACTGTGGTAAAAAGATTTTTACCAATAACCGCCAATGTATCATACTCTCCATTTGAATACGAGCCTTTATTTTCGCCGTGAACATTCATCATTGTAAACTTCACACCTCGCCTACCCCGAAGTTCCATTTCATATTGCTTTTCGAGACCCGTAATTCCGATGTAGTCGCCACTTCTATAATATTCAACTTCTTGTGCTTCGTATGCTTTTTTACTAATTTCACCGATGTAACCCAAAGCATTGGCCATTGTGCGTGCAGGATACGTACGGAAGAACGAAAGTTCAAAAGTAAAACCAGGAAAACTCACCATAGCATCAGCCACACGAGCGTAATCTTCTTTCGATAACTGACGCAAAAACAACGTAGCACGATTGCGTGAATAACTCTTCGCGATGGCCATCGTACTATCAAAATAAGAACGAGTGATATTGAACAAACGGCAGAAAGTTGTCGTGTCCATTTGTTTTACTTTGTAGGGAGTAACGTACATATCATAGACATCTACGTTTGCTACTAAAAGTTTACCGTTTCGGTCATAAATCTGACCTCGGAGAGGAATCTGCACCTCTTTCTTTAAAGCCCCAGTAGAGCCAATCGTATGGTAGGTATCATCTATCACCTGAAGGTAAAACAACCTTAGTGCATAAATGGTACAAACTAAAAAGAAAAAACTAAGAATGATTTGCTTTCTGTCTTGGAACATTCTACTTATAAAATCTATTGGGTTTTGGCTAAAATATAGGTCACAGCAATTAATCTTTAGCTCATAAACGATACTGGCTTGCTCAATGAAGCTAAATACTAATCGCTATTGACTAACAGGCACGTTTATTTATGTGTGCGTTTTTTATTTCGTCTAACAAAGTTCTTGAAAAATCAACAGATTTCTGCATATATTGCCTAAGAAAATTTGTTTTTTTTACAAAAACGATTTTTCTGAAATAAGATTGAAATTATTTTAAGTATTTATGCGATTTTTGCAGGAAAATTTCAATAAACCATTCAAATGTTTTATAATTTAGAAGATTTAGGGCAAATTTCTCATCAAGTAATTAAGGCCGCAAAAGGCCGAAAAATTTGGATTTTTGAGGGAGAAATGGGGGCGGGAAAAACAACCTTGATAAAAGCAATTTGTCAGAAACTTGGCGTTATTGGAAACATCCAAAGTCCAACTTTTTCGATAGTCAATGAGTATCTCTCAGCAAACGACGAAATCATCTATCACTTTGATTTTTATCGTCTAAAAAACGAAACTGAGGCACTTGATTTTGGCGTTGAAGAATACTTCGACTCGGGCAATATTTGCTTACTCGAATGGGCCGAAAAAGTTGAATCTCTTTTACCAGATAATTGTTTTAAAATCACGATTAGTCTGACCGACGATTTAGGTAGAAACATAGAATTTAGTTAGAATA
>NZ_JBMLRC010000061.1:0-1238 GCF_049241225.1 Emticicia sp. | reverse complement strand
ACCAATAACCAGTTTACCAATAACAAGTTTCCCAATAACAAGTTCACCAGTAACCAGTCCCCAAGTAACCAAACAATGACAGGACAATCTATTTCAGAATTAGCACAGCAATCGGTTCTTTACCCACAGGAGTCGCCAGAGATGATAAAAAAAGGCAAAAAAAGCCTTTTTATTGGACTTCCACGTGAAGTTTCGTTGCAGGAAAATCGTATTGCACTCACACCCGAATCAGTCACGTTATTGGTCAGAAACGGCCACGAAGTAATCATAGAAAAAGGTGCTGGCGAAGGTGCGAAATTTTCTGACAATGATTACAGCGAAGCTGGTGCAAAGATTGTTTATAGCCCTGAAGAAGTTTTTGAGGCTGATTTGATTGTAAAAATCGAACCTTTGGTTGAGTCCGAAATGGCTTATTTGAAAACTGGTCAAACCGTTATTTCCACACTCAATGTTCCGAATCTTTCTCGCTCATATTTTGAGCAACTCAACGAAAAACGAGTAACCGGTATTGGTTTTGAACTGATTCAAGATAAAGTGGGGAATTTCCCGATTATCAGGACCATGAGCGAAATTGCAGGAAGCACCGTGATGCTTATAGCAGCCGAATACCTGAGCAGTGTTCATGATGGTCGTGGAATGATTTTGGGTGGAATTACAGGCGTGCCACCAACTAAAATCGTGATTATCGGAGCGGGAACTGTTGGCGAATATGCAGCTCGAACAGCACTCGGCTTAGGTGCAGAAATCAAAGTTTTCGACCAACATATTTACCGACTTCAACGCTTAAAATACGCAGTCGGGCAGCACATTTATACGTCAATTATTGATTCTGATACTTTGGGCGATGCCCTTGCTCGTGCCGATGTTGTGATTGGGGCAATGCGTGCCGAAGATGGCGTAGCTCCGATGGTTGTTACGGACGAAATGGTATCGAAAATGAAAAATAATTCGATAATCATTGATGTGTCGATTGACCAAGGTGGATGCTTTGAAACTTCCGAAATGACAACGCATAGACACCCAACTTTTCAGAAATACGGTATTACGCATTATTGCGTACCAAATATTGCATCGAGGGTAGCACATACGGCAAGTATAGCCCTAAGCAATGTATTTACGCCATTTTTATTAAAAACTGGACACGTAGGCGGTATTGAAGATATGATTTTTGCCAAGCAATGGTTCACGAAAGGCGTTTATTGTTTCAAAGGTAGCCTCACAAACCTTTCGATTGCCCA
>NZ_JBMLRC010000060.1:0-6740 GCF_049241225.1 Emticicia sp. | reverse complement strand
TATCTACTGAACTCAAAAGAAAATGTAGATTTTTCGCAAGAGCCATTTGTAGTTTATGAATTAGATAACATCAAAGACGACCCAATCTTGTTACCAGTGATTACGCTGGTGATTACCAATACCTACGTTACAAAACTGATGGGCGTGAAAGGGATACTCAAAATGCTTGTTATCGAGGAAGCTTGGAGAGCAGTATCCAATCATTTCTTTGCCAACTTTTTGCTCTGGGCTTTCAAGACTGTTCGTAAACATTTTGGTGCGTTGGGCGTAGTAACACAGGAAATCGAGGACTTGAAAAAGTCTGAAATCATCAAAGATGCGATTATTCAGAATACCGATATAAAGATTCTTTTAGATTTACGAAACTACAAAAACGAGCAAGATTTTGTCCTGCAAATGTTCAAACTCTCAGATGAACATTTACCACAAATATTCTCCATCAATAAGCGATTACCTATTCAAAGAGGCAATTTCAATGAATTAGCCATCAAATTAGGCTCAGAATTAAAGGTTTATGGAGTCGAAGTTTCTCCTCATGCCTACGCTCTCTACACAACAGAGCCAACTGAAGTCGATAAAATTAAGGCAATTGCAGAAGAAAGAAACATTTCACAAAAAGACGCTGCTATTCTTTGGGCTGAACAAACATTAATCAATTAGGAATATGAAAAGGTCAATTCAAAAATTAACTATCACCATTTTATCGGTAACGGTTTTGTTGCCAATCATCGTTCGTGGGCAGATGATAACAAATGATCCAATTCATACTGCCATCACAACAATGATGAAATTGTTTCAAGACCCATCGTTTAAAACAATGGTCAAGAATATTGAACAGCTTAAAAAGATTTCGGGGGCTGTACAGCAATTTCATCGAGGAAAAGAGATTATCTCTAAAATACAGAACTGTACTCAGAAAATATCCTCACTTTCTACGGCAGTTTCAAAGGATGGACATATTTATCCAACCGAATATAGTTTGATGGTGCAGGATATTACAAAACTTAGTAAGGTCGGTACCGACATTCTGAAAGACATGAAAAGCTCAACTACCCAATCAGGTGGAGTATTAAAAATGTCAGATGCCGAACGGGTTAGGTGGTTAGATGATACTTACATCCGAGTATGTAAGTTTGAGCAGCTATTAAACACCTATTTTTCAAATATTCAGAGCCTTTCACTGCGTCGTTCAGGTAATCGAAACGATTTGAAATCAACTGCAAAACTTTACTCGATGGTTAGTTCTTCTACTGGTGCAGGTTATGGTGGCGTTGTTGGAAATATCGGTGGAAGTGGCTACGACGATGCTTACGATCAAAAAGAAACATCTTCCTTAGACTCTGCTTATACAAGCGAACAAGCCAAAAAGATAAAAGAAATGCAAGAACTCTGTACGGTTCGGATGCAAAACTATCAAGACGAGCTACAGTTAGCCGAGAAAAAAATGGAAGGTCAAGCAGTTGGTGTTCTGCTAGGTCAAGGTTGGGATTATCAAGTAAAACCCCCAAAGTTTAGTCTTTTTTCGTCAATGGCTTTTTCAATTGCTGGTGAAATTGCTGATGCTGTAAATGGCACTGGTAATGCTGCAATAGGTGGCGGTGGTACTACAGATGTGACCCAACAAATTGAAGATAGTATTCAATGTTGGATAAATCCAAGTGGGAAAAAGGTTTCTAACGATGAGTTTTTAACCTACCTCCGTATCAAAACAAGGGAAATGATTTTGGAGCAAAAACTCTCAGAAACCCTTAGGAAGAAACACAAATTAGATGAATGTCAGTCGTTGGGAATGTATTAAACCCAATTGAAATAAACTATTCACTCATTCAATAAATCACTCATTCACAATTCAAAATGGGAGAAGGTATTTTTAAAATCATTTTTGATTTATACACAAATCAAGCGGCTATTGCACAAACTTACGCTAACCTAATCGAACCAAAAGTTCGTTTAATTGCTGGAATTGGAGCTTTAGTTTACATTTTTGGCAAGTTAATTATGCAAATAGCCAATAACCAAGAAATAGATTTCTTTCCGTTTTTACGGCCATTTGCAGTTTTATTATTGATTCCGCTTTCACCACAAATTTGCTCGGCCATTGATGGTTTTGGCGAAGAAGTAAGAGGATTAGTCAACAATCAGAATGAAAACATTGCTACCAAGGTTCAGCAACAAACTGAAAAAATTGAAAAACTGGTAGAGAAAAAGTGGGAAGAAATTGGCAAAAATCCCGATAAATATGCAGCCGTCTTTAATAGTAATCTAAACGAAGATAAATCGGGTATTTTCGGAGAAGTAATGGTTGATTTCAAAATTGGAATGTATAAGTTTTCGGAAGAATTCAAGTTTCAAATTTTGAGTGTGATTCAAAGTATTTTGCTTTGTTTGATGCAAATTGCTGAATGCTGTTTACTTCTTATCTCGATTGGTTTCCGAATTGTACTAAGAATCGGTTTTCCAATAACAGTTGCTCTTTCAATATTCCCTGGCTTTACATCTTCATTGGCTTATTGGTTCGGCAAATATATCAATTTTGCCTTACTTCCAGCCGTTGCGGCCATGTATAGCTCCATAGCATTTAATTTATGTGATACTTACATCAATAGCTACGATGTAGAATCTGCAATGGCCACGATGGGAGTAGAAACCCAACAGCCTGAGTTTTTGGGTTTAGCGTTTATCGGGCTTTTGTTTTTATCGCTCATTGGTTATATACAAGTACCATCTATGACCGCCATGTTAATCAATGTCGGTGGCGTTGGCTCGATTGTGCAAGGAGCAACTCGTACCATTCAGAATACAGGGAAAGTAACCACGAATGCTGTCACGAAGAGTTCAGAATCAAGTAGTAAATCAATCCAAAGTGTAAATAAATGAACAATTACTTCAAAAAGAACCTTTTTGAAGCCTTCAGACTATTAGTTGGGGCTTGCATTGGCATTATCGTTTTAGCGACTGGTTTAACAACCTATATTCTTTATTATTCCTATCAAAGCTACGCTCAAAACACTAAGAATACCTTTGTTTTTAGCGAAAATGGAGCTTCAATTCACATATTTTCAAAGAAATAATATTACAAATGGAGGAATTATTTAAACTAAACGCTCACTTTCGTAGGGTAAAACTCATTACAATTATTGCTCTAGTTAGTTTGAGTATCATTTCTATCACAGCTCTTTCACTGTCTTACAAACACTCAAAAGAGTTTTCAAAACGTATCTATTTAATCAATAAAAACGAGCATTTTGAAGCCATTGCGGGAAATTTTCAGAGCAATCGCCCAGTTGAAATCAATTACCATGTGAGCCGTTTCCATGAATTATTTTTTACAATTGTGCCTGATGCCCAAGAAATAGAAGCCAATACGGCCAAAGCCTTTTTTCTATGCGATGAATCTGCCAAGAAACTCTACGATGATTTAAAAGAGCGAGGTTTCTACAATGATATGATTCAAGGAAATGTAATCCAAAAAGTAAAAATTGATTCCGTTGTTGTCAACACAAAAGAGTATCCTTACAACGCAACGTGTTACTCAATCGTAACCCAAACACGTGCTACTTCACAATCCGAAAAGAGCTTGACAACGACTTGCATTTTGGAGGACGTACCACGGAGTCTTCGTAGTCCGAACGGTTTATTTATGAGGAATTTCAGAGTTATCGAAAGCAAAGTTATCCATGAAAAATAAACCCGTTCGGCACGATGAATTAGAGCAGTTGGGGCAACGAATAAATGAGTTTATTCATCAAAAATCAAAACGTTTTGCTCTGAAAATCAACCATTTATTTCATTCCCATCGGAAGCAGACCATTTTTATCTTGGTACTGTTTGGCCTGTTTATTCTAACAATCAATATACTTTCATTTTATATTTTCTGATATGGAAAATCACGTAAATGTCCCCTTACCACATGAACAAAGTGTAAGGAAACTGGGCAATAAGCAATATGCCTTAGTGATTATTGGTGGACTCATTTTGTTTGCCACAGGTTTAATTCTTTACTCATTTGGGGCTTTTAGTAAAGATGAGCCGCAGAAAACGACCGATTCGCTTTCAGAACTTACTCCACCTGAATCGAAAAACACTAAGTTGGAGGACAATAAGTACAAAAACCGACATTCGTCATCTCAACTAAACTCTTACGGTGGTGGTACAGAGGAATTAACGGCAATAACTGGTAAAGAGCCAAGTTATCCCAAAGAGAGCAATGAGCAATTAAGTGAAGCCGATTTTCAAGAAGTCCAGAATGCACGAAAAACCGCCTCAAACAGTAGAAATATTCCTAAAACAGAAGCTCAACGCAAGAAAGAAAAATTGAATCAAGATTTTCAAAGGCGACAATATCAAGAGTTTTCACGTCAGCAATATTTGTCTAATGCTGAAACACCTTTATACCGAAAATCTAAGCAAGAATTGGCGGATGAACGATTAGAACGAGAAGAAAAAGAGTTTAATAATCGCACAGCTCAATTAGTGTTATCGAATCTTGAAAAAGCAAACACAACTGCTACTGCTCAGCCAAATCCAGTTCTAAGTTCACCAACCAAAACAGCAGTACCGGTTACGTTTCCCAAGAAACCAACAACAATTGAAGATGACATTAGTCTTCACCCAGAAACTTCCACCAATACGATTGGTATGAAATGGAAGAAAGGAGGTTTTTATGGCTTTTCAAAGAGTGATAAAAGCAAGTATTTTACCAATAATGATGCTATTTCGGCAGTTATTCATGGTCAAGCTGATGCCATCACAGTTCAAGATGGTTCAATTCTAAAACTCCGTTTGCTGCAAAATGTCATTTTACAAGCCAACGAACAGAAAGTTACACTGCCAATCGGAACGCTCATTGCTGGTACGTGCCGAGTTTCCGAAGAGCGTGTTTTTATTACTGTTTCGGCACTTCGCATTGAAAACACTATTTACCCGATTTCGATTGCGGTTTTCGATTTAGATGGTCAGCAAGGTTTGTATGTACCAAGCTTGAAAGAAAAAAATGTTTTGTCAAGAGAACTCACCGATGCAGCCACCCGTCCTTTCAACGGTACGAGTGTATTTGTGCCTGATGGTTCGATTCAAAAACAAGTAGGAACTCAAATTGCTTTGCAATCGACCCAAAGTTTGATGCAGGGAGCAAAGGGCTATTTTAGAAGTAAAATTCAATCTCCCAAAGTTACAATCAAACCCAATTACAAAGTTTTACTCAAATCCGTCAATTTGTCGAATATCAATCCATTAATCAATGAAGAATAATTTTAGAATAGCTGTTTTTCTACTAACAGCTCAAATTTGTTTTGGACAGAGTACCGAACCAAAGGTTTCAAATCCAGAGCAATACAAGTTTGTAAGCCAACATAATCGTTATGTTTTGCCGATTGATAAAGTATCAGTAAAAGGGAGTTACCCGTTGGGTATTTCTGAAATAAAGACGATTCACGTTATTTTTCCATCAGAAATTAAAGAAGTTGATGCAGGAACGGCCGATGTGATAGCTCAAATTACTGAAAACTTCAATAATGTGCTACGCATAAAAGCCAATACAGATAAGCACTTTTCAGAAACCAACTTAACCGTTTTAACTGCCGATGGTGGACTTTATAGTTTTCTGACAAACTATAACCGTGACCCCGAAATTCTGAATATCAACATTGGTAATAATCTAAGTTCTGATGTGATTTCGAGTAAAGATTTAGGAATTAATCAGTTTTTGAAGAGTAATTACCTCATTGCTGCACTTAATCAATCGGCCAATGAAATTAAGTTTTCGATGCAAAAGTCTATCGCTTTAAAACCTTTTGTGCGAAATACAGGTGTCAGAAATCAAAATACCAGTGCTTTTTTGAAAGGAGTGTATACCAGCAATGGCATGATGTATTTTACCATTGAGATACTAAACGATTCAGAAATTGATTATTCGATTGATTTTATAAAACTCTATATCAAAGACAAGGAAGTTTTAAAGCGAATGACGATTCAAGAAGAAGAACTCAAAATTGCTGATAGATTTCCACTTGATAATGTACTGAAAGCTCAGACACGCAATACAATTTGTGTGGCAACTCCAGTACGTACGATTTCGGATGATAAAGAATTCGAGATTGAGGTTTATGAACAAAACGGCGGTCGTCATCTAAGATTTTCAATTTCTCCGAAGATAATTTCAAAAGCAAAGACCCTCTAAAAATGAAATCATTTATTATTCTCTTGCTTTTGGGGTTATGTCAATTCTCAAACGCACAAGTGCATTTAAAGAAACAGCTATTTTATGAATTAGCTCTCGGCAGTTATGATAACTATTTGCCCTCAAGATCAAATGTCAGCTTACTGGTTTCATTTGGTAGGTACAATCGCAAAGGAAACGCTCATGCCATTGGTTTTAATTTCAATCGAAAACAAACTACTGTTTTTGATACTCAAACTAACAAAACCTTATCGGTACAGGTGCCGGTTCAACAACTTTATCTTTCGTACAAGACAGACTTTAGTTTTTATTCAAATGCCATGAACAACTTTCATGTAAAAGGCATCGGCAGAGTCAATGTTGGCTATGAATCTTTAAATCAAGATAGAACTACCCTTGAAAATACTTATCAACTTAGTCAAAAATCTGATTTTTTGTTGGGAGTAGGGGCGGGGCTTGAGGTTGAGTATAGCCCAGTAGTTCTTGGAGTGCATCAAAATATCAATGTTTTATCCAGTTATCAGAAGTTTAGTAGTATAACATTTCTCGGTTTTCGTTTCCA
>NZ_JBMLRC010000059.1:31296-39266 GCF_049241225.1 Emticicia sp. | reverse complement strand
TTTTTATCTGTGGACAATCGACCACCGACCGTTGACTATTACTTATTTCTTAGCAATTCTGTAAAGGCGACCTTGGTCGGTAACGGCGTATAATGCACCGTCTTTTCCTTGTGTTACATCACGGAAACGTTGGAATTCCTCGGTCAATAATCTTTCTTCTCCCACCACTCGGTTATTTTCGATAATCAAACGAGCAATGTGCATTCCGCTCAAACAACCCACAAAAAGGTTATTTTTCCATTCTGGAATCATATCTCCGCTATAAAAAGTCATTCCACTTGGCGAAACAGATGGGTCCCAATAATAAATTGGTTGTTCCATACCTTCTTTTTGTTGAATGACTGGCTCACCGATTTGTTTACCACTATACTCAATTCCGTAAGTAATCGTTGGCCAACCGTAGTTTTTGCCCGCCTGTACGTGATTGATTTCGTCGCCACCTCTTGGGCCAAACTCATTCGAGAACAATTCGCCCGTTACTGGGTGGAAAGTTAAACCTTGTACATTTCTATGTCCGTAAGAATACAATTCTGGTTTTGCACCTTCTTTTCCTAAAAACGGATTTCCAGCCACTGGTTTACCATCGGTCGTGATGTGTAGAATCTTTCCAAGGCTTGAATTTAATTCCTGTGCTTGTGGGCGAGTAACTTTATCCGAACGCTCACCCGTACTCACAAAAAGATTTCCGTCTTTATCAAAAAGAATTCTTCCACCGTAGTGCAAATTCCCTTTGTGGGCAGGAGTTGCTCGGTAAATAACCGTTGCACCTTCAATCTTTGATTCATCTGCTGAAAGTTTTCCTTTTGCCACCGATGTGAGTGTGCCGCCCTGAACGTTTTCAGAGAATGTCCAGTAAATCATGCGGTTTTTCTGAAAATTTGGGTCGATTGTTATGCCCAATAAACCACCTTGACCATCAGAATTTACGGCTGGTGCTCCCGTGATTGGCTTACTCAATTCACCGCTTACCTTTGCGATTCTCATCACCCCACTTTTTTCCGTAATAATCAACCGGCCATCGGGTAAGCTTTTCACACCCCACGGAGATGTTAATCCTTCGGTTAAAACTTTAGCTGCATAAGGCGTTTGGGTTTTTACGGCCCCAATACGAGTTTGACCTTTAAAAGCCGATGGATAAGTAGAGTTCGGAGATTTTGTTTCTACCGAAGTGCTGGCACTTTGAGCACACGAAGCATAAGCAAGCGTACTGAAAGCCAATGAAAATAAAATATGTTTTTGCATTTATTTGTTGATTTTGTGACCCTGTTTAACCTTTTAATTTACTGATGAAAATCGGTTAATTTTGAGCGAGACAATTAATTTCTTTGAGTCGTAGCAGAGCTACGGCGAAAATAAATTAAGAAGTCGCAGCCAAAATTTACCATTTTTTAATCAAAAGAAATAAGGTTAAACAGGGTCTTTGTTAAAAATACTACTTTTTAAGCCAAAATACTATTAATTTCTTGTAATTCTGAATCTGAGAAAGACGTATTTTTCAGACATTCCAACGAATCTGTCAGTTGCTGAGGCTTGCTCACACCCAAAATAACCGACGTAATACGTGGGTCTTTTAATACCCAAGATAAAGCCATTTGTGCCAAATTCTGACCACGTTTCACGGCCAATTCATTGAGTTTGATTACTTTATTTACGTTCGCTTCCGTAATTCGGCTTTCTTCAATCGCACCGTTTCCACGACCCGAAGCAGCTCTCGAATCGGCTGGAATACCTTTGATGTATTTGTTTGACAATAGACCCTGTGCCAATGGCGAAAACGCTACGCAACCCGCACCGTTTGCTTCCAAAACATCGAGCAAACCACCTTCTACCCAACGGTCGAACATCGAATATTTGGCTTGGTGAATGATACACGGCGTGCCTAATTCTTTCAAAATCTTGGCGGCTTTTTCGGTGTCGGCAGCACTGTAATTGGAGATTCCCGCATACAAGGCTTTTCCTTGACGAACAATCAGGTCGAGTGCAGCCATTGTTTCTTCGAGTGGCGTTTCGGGGTCTGGGCGGTGGTGGTAAAAAATATCCACGTAATCTAAACCCATTCTTTTTAGGCTTTGGTCTAAGCTCGAAACCAAGTATTTTTTAGAACCCCACTCGCCGTACGGGCCTTCCCACATATAAAAACCCGCTTTAGTCGTAATCACTAATTCGTCTCTGTACGGTTTCAAATCTTTTTTCAAAACCTGTCCGAAAGTTTCTTCGGCCGAACCCGCTGGTGGACCATAATTATTGGCTAAGTCGATGTGCGTAACACCACTATCAAAAGCCAATTTTAAGATTGCACGAGCATTTTCGAAGTTATCAATGCCGCCGAAATTATGCCAAAGACCCAACGAAAGTGCTGGAAGTTTTAATCCGCTTTTACCACAACGACGGTACTCCATTTCTTGGTATCGCTGCGGTGATGCTGTGTAATTCATAGAATTTGTAGGTTTTGTTTAATTAGAAACAATTTGTAAAGGCAAAATACTGAACTCAGAACCTTTATTTCAAGTTTTAAACGTACGATGATGAATTTTATGCAATAATCACTATCGTAAATCATAGTGCAAAGTTGGGATTTCTTCTCAGAAAAAGCATTGAACTGGAACAAGAAATAAAAATTTAGACCGAATTCATGCACGAAAGCATTCAAAACTATATCTCAAGATTTGTGAGTCTTACGCCCGAAGAATTATCGGTTGTAGAAAATTGTATGCAGCTGCGAGAATTTCCCAGAAAAACGATGCTTCTCAACGCTGGAGATGTCTGCAATTTTGAGGCCTATGTACTGAAAGGC
The DNA here is from genome assembly GCF_049241225.1 of Emticicia sp. Classification (NCBI taxonomy): domain Bacteria; kingdom Pseudomonadati; phylum Bacteroidota; class Cytophagia; order Cytophagales; family Leadbetterellaceae; genus Emticicia; species Emticicia sp. The sequence goes on along the minus strand of NZ_JBMLRC010000059.1, from coordinate 36,472 downwards.
TGTATTCGGGAATATTTTATCGACCACAAAGGGCAAGAATTAACACTCGAATTTGCGGTGGAAGATTGGTGGGTAAGCGATATTACGAGTTTTGAAAACCAAACTCCGAGTATGATGTATATCGAAACGCTCGAAGATTGCGAACTTTTGGTACTTTCTCGTGCATCAAAAGACGAATTGCTGGCTCGTGTTCCGAAGTTGGAACGAATGTTTAGGCTGATGATTCAGCGACATTTGAGTGTGCTGCAAAAACGCTTGTTTCGCACCGTTTCATATACTGCAATGGATAAATTTGAGGAATTTCTGCGACGCTACCCTTCGCTTCCGCAGCGAGTGCCGCAGCATTATATTGCTTCGTATCTGGGCATTACTCCCGAATTTCTGAGCAAATTAAGGAAACGACAAATGAAAAAAGTGTGAGTAGTATCTTTGCACCACCCACACTTTTTCGTTTAAAATCACTTGCCGTAACTCAAAAAATCAATTTCTACCCTTCGGCTTATTTCCTGTTTTCTTAATAGGTCGGCCGTATTTTGCCCATTTTTCGGCTTTAATATCTCTCCTTACGTTTACTTTTTTGTTTTTCTCTAATTTTTCATGAAAAGCAGGCCCGACGGCTTCCTTTTTTGGCACTTTTACCAAAATGTTTTTCATTTTCACTTGTGGCATTTCTGCTTCGGTGAGTTTATCAGAAATCGTAAGGTTTTCGGGCAATTCCAATACAGGAACTTTGTATTGCATTACGGCCTCAATGGCTTCAAGTTGTTCGATTTCTTTTTCGGTTACGAAGGTTATCGAAACACCTTTTTTATCAACACGACCCGTTCGACCGATGCGATGCACGTAGTTTTCGGGGACTTCGGGTACATCAAAGTTTATCACGTGCGATACCTCTGCAATATCAATACCACGAGCAATGATGTCGGTCGCTATCAACATCGTGCAACTTCCATCCTTAAAGGCCGTTACGGTATTAAAACGATTATTTTGTGCTTTGTTTGAGTGAATTACGCCAACTTTATCGCCATATTTCTTCGATATTTTATCATAAAGCTGGTCGGCCAGTTCTTTGGTTGCAGCAAAAATCAATACCTTACTCATGCTCTCGTCTTCGGTGAGTAGCAATTCGAGCAAGTTTACTTTGGTATTGAAGTTCGGAACATGATAGAGCGTCTGCGAGATATTATCGAGAGGCGAACCCGCAGGAGCTGCTTCTACTCTGATGGGTTCGTTGAAATACGTTTCAATTAGTTGCTCCACTTCTTCGGTAATTGTTGCCGAAAAAAGCAAATTTTGGCGTCGAACTGGCAATAAATCAAGGATATTTTTGAGTTGAGGTCTGAAACCCAAATTCAGCATTTCATCCACCTCATCAATCACCAATTTTTTAAGCGTTTTAGTTTTGATAAACCCACTCGTGAGCAAATCAATCAATCGGCCTGGCGTTCCTACCAAAACATCAACGCCGTTAGTAATGTCTAAAATCTGCGACTTGATATTTACGCCGCCATACACACCCACAGTCATTACGCTCATGTAGGTCGTTAGTTTCTGAACCGCTTCCACAACCTGCACCACCAACTCACGGGTTGGTACGATGATAAGAATTTGCGGTGTTTTTTCTTTCGAAAATTGGTACTGACGCAAACTCGGCAACAAATAAGCAAAGGTTTTACCCGTACCAGTCTGTGCTATTCCGCACACATCTTTGCCCGACATTACGACCGAAAACACTTTTTGTTGGATGGTCGTTGGTGTGGTATATCCCAGCTCTTCGAGGGCATTGAGAAGCTGTTTATTGAGATTTAATTCGTTGAAATTCATCATATTTATTATCGATTGGCCATCAAAATAGCCGTTTGTTATCAGATTTAGATAACAAAAGTTTTTTACTTATGCTAAAAATAGCCCACAAAGGTAACGCTATTTTGGCAGTAAATAAGGAAAATCTGGGCAATAACTACTAATTTATGGGTTTTATGATATTATTTTAGAGGCGTTTGTCGGTGTAAGTGTTTTGGTACTTCCTAAAAATGGCAGACCAAGGTCGAGATACGATTTCTGTTGTAGGAAAAATTTGTATATTTGGGTCGAAAAATTGACCGTAAGTTTTAGGGCTTCCAAAAACAATTATTTTTCTTGATACTCGTTCAGACATATATAGTTTTTTGATGAATAGGGGAAAATCATCTGTCGATTGTCAATCAAAAAAAACATAACAGCCAGTAACGCACAGCAAAGTATTCGTTCAGTTTTCATTATAAACCACTAAACAATTTCAAAATTCATGAAAAAAGCAGTAAAATTCTTATTTATCGCCCTATCATTTTTTGCCAGCACAGCTTTTGCCGCCGAAACTGATTTGACTTATAAACCCATACAGGTAGAAGACGAGTTTGCGAAAGTAAACAAATTAGAGCAGTATCTGGCCGAACACCCAGAAATGACCTACGAACAAGTAAAAAAGGCAAAGCCTGAACTTTTAGAGGGAGTTGATTTGATTTCTAACACCAACACTAACTTAGCACCAACAAAAGATATGCCTTTAGTTGGTGGTTTTTGGTGGGGTTGCTGCCTTGGTGTGGTAGGTTTGGCTTTGGTTTATTTCATTACCGACCACGACAAAGACCAAGTGCGTAAGGCTTTCTGGGGTTGTGTGATTGCCACAATCATTTGGGGAATTGGAGGTTTCTGGAATCCATTCGGCTGGTGATACCCAACAAAAAAATAACGCAAACGCCACAAAGTTTTTCTTAACTTTGTGGCGTTCCTGTTTTAAATACTTATCATTTAAAAGTTTTCAACGATGAAATTCAAAAAGCACGTATTTGTTTGTACAAACGATAAAGAAGCACCTAAGAAATGTTGTGGAAGTGAAAGAGGCATGGCGTTGGTTGATGCCTTCAAAGAAGAATTAAAAGACCGTAATTTATTGACCGAAATCAGAGCTCAAAAATCGGGTTGTTTAGATGTTTGTGCATTTGGGCCGTCGGTTGTGGTATATCCCGAAGGTATTTGGTACGGAAATGTACAACCAGCCGATGTGAAAGAAATTGTAGAAAGCCATTTAGTAAACGACCAACCAGTGGAGCGTTTACAATTAAAATTTGCACCAAAAGCATAATTTTATGGCTTACAAACACCTTTTCTTTGACCTCGACCATACGCTTTGGGATTTTGAACGAAACTCGGCAGAATGTTTGGCTGATATTTATGAGATTTTTGATTTTAAAAGTCTAAATATCAGCACATTAGAGGCTTTTCAGCAGGAGTTTTCGGTTGTGAACAAGCGTCAGTGGAGTTTGCTCGAACAAAATCTGATTACGCACGATGAACTTCGCCGCCGCAGATTTCAAGAAACGCTCGAAAACCTTGGTGTAAAAGACCTAAAAAAGTCGTTTGGCTTAGAAATCAATGAATATTTTCTCGAACTTTTGCCCAAAAAAGCTCATCTAATTGAAGGTGCGGTTGAGGTTCTGGACTATTTATTGCCCAAATACGAACTGCATATTATTAGTAATGGCTGGCAGGATATTCAAGTAAATAAAATGAAAAGCTCCGAAATACATCATTATTTCGGAGAAATCATTACCAACGAGCTGGCGGGTACACGAAAACCCGACCGTCGAATCTTTGATTATGCACTGGAAACTACGAAAGCAAATCTTGCGGAAAGTTTGATGATTGGCGATAACTATGAAGCCGATATTCTGGGGGCAATCAATGCCAATATAGATACGGTTTTTTATAATCCTGATAATATTCCGACTGAACAAAAACCAACTTTTGATATAAAGAAATTGGTCGAACTGAAAGAAATTTTGTAGAATTATAGGAAAAGCTGGTTCTTTAGTAACTAAGCATAGATAAGTTATCCATTGATGGAACGCAGATGAAACGGATGCAAGCAACGCAGATTCACACGGATTTTTGACTTTTTCATCTGCGAAAATCAGCGTTTCGGTAGAATCAGCGTCATCAGCGTTCCATAGTTTAAGACAATTTCAAATGGATGAGTTATTTTCTTTTACTTATGAAATTACTTAGTTTAACGCTGGCAGGGTTTGAACTCATAATAGAATTGTCTGCCAGCATTGACAAAGCAAACCATTTCGAGCGAATAAAATCATAAAGAACCATAACGCATGAAAATCGAATATGACGCCATCATCCAAAAAGATGAAGAAAATAATGGTTCTTACTGCGAAATTCCGTTCGATGTTCTCGAAACTTTTGGTAAGAAAAGAGTAAAAATCAAGGCTATCATTGATACCGTTGAGTATCGTGGCTTGCTTACGCCGATGGGTGGTAAATACGGACTTTTTATGAACAAAGAGGTGCGTGATAAAGTAGGTAAAACTTACGGCGATATGGTGCATATTTCGATAGAAGAAGATACAGAACCACGAGTTGTGGAAATACCGCAAGATTTGCTCGAAGCAATGTTGGCTGCCGATGTAAAACCATTTTTTGATAGTTTATCGTTTACGCACCAAAAAGAATACGTTCAATGGATTTTAGATGCGAAAAAAGAAGAGACTCGCCAAAACAGACTACTGAAAGCCATCGAAATGATGCAGAATAAAATCAAAACCAGGTAATACTCGTGGAACGAAACTCCAGTTTCGTTTAAAAAATGAGCGAAATAGAACCGTAAGTACTTGATTCGCTTTGGTCTATAATCATAAGTTTTCAATTCCTGTGGACTACCGACTATTGACCATCGACTACTTAAAAACCCTACTTCGCTCAAAATAAGTGATACGACAAAATTATTTTAAATTTTAAAAGGCTTAAATAATTGATAATAAGTGTCTTAGATTCGTCATTCGTAAATCTAAAATCGTCATTCTACTTATATTTACTTCACCAAACTTTCAGCCAACCATAAATATTCTTTTACAAACGAATCTACTTGTCTCTGGAACGATTCATCGAGCAGATTTCCTTCAGCATCAAACTTTTTATCAACCAATGGCGTAACGAGCATTTGCGGTGAAACCACTCCAAAAAATGCAGCAACTAATAGCAACATTTGCTGGCTTGCACGCATTCCGCCCATTGCCCCAACCGAAGCCGTAACAACTCCAAAAGGCTTGCGGCTTTGCTTCGGAAAATGGTCGAGCAGGTTCTTTAATGCGGGCGAGTACCCACCATTAAACTCGGGCGTAACCAA
>NZ_JBMLRC010000059.1:29323-31196 GCF_049241225.1 Emticicia sp. | reverse complement strand
GCTTTGATTTGTATCGCCTCGGTTTCGCTCACACCCAAAGCATCTCTGCGGCCTAATTTCTGACCATTGATTTCAATTTCTCCTTCTAAAACAAAAGCATAAACACCATTGCCTTGACGTTTGATTTCGTAAGAGGTTTCAACACCTGTTTCGAGATTTCCAAGTGAAAACCACGCATCTTGATTAATGCCTACGCCACCATCGTTTGATTCGAGCGGAGAAACCACCGTCTGAAATTTATTTTTACGTTCGTCAATCGAAAACTCTTTTTGGTCATAACGAGGCTCAATATTGCGGAGTTTCGGAAATACCCAAATTTGCAAAAACTTCACGGCTTCACCATGATTTTTATTTTTTTCGGAGTGATAAATTCCCGTTCCAGCCGACATTATTTGCACTTCGCCTTTTCGGATAACGGCCGTATTTCCCATGCTATCTTTATGCTCTAAATCGCCCGAAAGCGGAATCGAGATAATTTCCATGTTATCGTGCGGGTGTGTGCCAAAACCCATTCCGCCCGAAACGGTATCATCGTTCAATACTCTTAAAGCACCAAAGTGAATTTTGTTTGGGTCGTGAAAACCAGCAAAACTAAAAGAATGATAACTATTGAGCCAACCATGATTGGCATGTCCACGTTCGTTGGCTTTGTGAAATATCGTTTTCATAATTAAAATACATTTACATTTAATGTATATACATATTTATCTACTAAAAGGTTCAACTATACATCATAGTTTTTTTAATGGGTTTGTGAGTCATGAAAACGAAGATAATTTTACTATAGTACACACCCACTCGTACTACAATTCTTTGTATAGTTGTATCAGTTGCCCAGCAATATTTTCAGCTGAAAACTGTTGGACATGTTCTTTCCCCTTCTGAATCAAGTCATTTCGTAGCGTACCATCTGTCAAAACCTGATGCATTTTATCAGCTAAATCATTGACATCAAGTGGATTAGCGTACAAAGCCCCACCTCCTCCAGCTTCTTCCAAGCACGAGCCAGTAGCCGCTACCACAGGAATACCCGAATGCAAGGCCTCGACAATCGGAATACCAAACCCCTCAAAAAACGAAGGATAAACACACAATGAAGCACCTTGATACAAAGCGGGTAAATCGGCAGAAGGAACACTAAAAAGCCCCCTAACCCCCGATGGGGGAACTTTAAAAATTTCTTCAGCATATTTTGATTTCCCGCCTACCAAAACCAATTCATAATCTTTCAAACCCAGTTGCAGAAAAGCTTCTACCAAACGCTTTTGATTTTTTCTTTCGCTGAAAGATGAAACACAAATAATGTAGGGTTTATTGAGCGAATATTTGCTTTTAATAGACCCCACCCCACCCTCCCCAACAGGGAGGGCTTTTTTGAAAAATATTGACTGACAATCTTGATAAATCACTCGAATGCGTTCAGCAGGAATTTTATAAAACTCCATAATATCATCTTTGGTCTGCTGGCTAACAGCCACTACCGCATCAGCATTTTCACAAGCGTATCGAAATTTTTGTTGATAGAAAAATCGGTCGATGACAGGATAAAGTTCGGGATAACGTACAAAAATCAAATCATGAATCGTGACGACTGACTTCACGCCCGATTTTCTGATTCCAAAAGGAATTTCATTACTTAAACCGTGAAAAATATCAACATTATCCTTCTTCAAATCGTTATTGATTAGCCAGCTTCGCCAAAGTCCACCACCTATAGGTGAAGTAGGCAGTTTTGGAGATAGTTTTAAGCCAGCTTTATTATCTCGTGGTGGCTTTGGGGTATATGCCAAATATTCGTGTTGAGGTGCATATTTTAGCAAGGCATCAATCACAAACCTACTATAATTACCCAAGCCAGTATGATTATTAAAAG
>NZ_JBMLRC010000059.1:27905-29223 GCF_049241225.1 Emticicia sp. | reverse complement strand
AAGGCATCAATCACAAACCTACTATAATTACCCAAGCCAGTATGATTATTAAAAGCCCTTTTTGCATCAAATCCTATACGCATTGAACTATCTTTTGCTTAAATTTGTCAATTATTATTAATATCAATATTTTTCCTCCCCTTTAGGGGGCGGGGGTTTTATGACCGAATACCAAATACATACTTTGCCCAACGGCATCCGAATTGCTCACCGACAAGTACCTTATACTCAGGTAGTTCATTGCGGGCTCATGCTCGACATGGGCAGCCGTGACGAAAAACCTAATCAGCTTGGTCTTGCCCATTTCTGGGAACACATGGCCTTCAAAGGTACGAAAAAGCGGAAATCTTACCACATTATTAATAGATTGGAATCGGTAGGCGGTGAATTAAACGCTTACACAACCAAAGAAAAAATTTGTTTCTACGCTTCGGTGCTTGATGCTCATTTCGAGAAATCGGTAGAACTCTTGGCCGATATTACCTTTGACTCGGTTTTTCCCGAAAATCAAATTGAGAAAGAGCGTGGGGTAATTTTGGAAGAAATGTCGATGTACCAAGATTCGCCCGAAGATGCACTGCAAGATGATTTCGACGAAATTGTGTTTGCCAATCACCAGCTCGGAGCAAATATTTTGGGCACGCAAGAAAGCGTTAAAGGCTTCACTCGCAAGGAGTTACAAGATTTTATTGCCGAAAACATGGACACCGAGAAAATCGTGATGTCGATTGTCGGTAATATTACTTTCAATAAAGCCATAAAAGTTGCCGAGAAATATTTGAAAGATATTCCGGCAAAAAAATCAGATTTGAAACGCACGCCCCCGAGTGAATATAAGCCTCAGCGAATCACGATTCCGAAGAAAATTACGCAAGCCCATTGTGCCATTGGTCGGCCATCGTATGCCATGCTCGATGAGCGACGTTTACCGTTTTTCATGTTGGTCAATCTTTTTGGCGGACCAGGCATGAACTCTCGCCTAAACATGACTTTGCGTGAAAAATATGGTTTGGTTTATGGCATTGATGCCACTTATTCGCCATTTACTGATACTGGTTTTCTGGGAATTTATTTCGCAACCGATAAATCGAATCTCGATAAAGCCAATGCTTTGATTTTGAAAGAAATGCAGCTTTTGAAAGAAAAACCACTCGGAAAACTGCAATTGCACACCGTAAAGGAGCAGTTGATGGGTCAGTTGGCGATGGCCGAAGAAAGTAATCAGAGTTTTATGTTGATGATGGCCAAGAGTATTTTGGATATTGGAAAAGTAGAATCATTGGAGGGTATTTTTACCGAAATAAAAAACATTGAAGCC